>JAPOXY010000060.1 GCA_026706845.1 Gemmatimonadota bacterium | reverse complement strand
GGATAGGAATGACATAGATGCGTCTCCTTTTTTTCTCACGCTTTGCATGCAAGATCCGCATGGTCCATTTACGGGAACAGATAATGCGCCGGAGTGGGGAGATTTTTCACATCGTTCTGACTATCCGGAGTTGTATCGACATGATGAAAATCATCCTGCAAAAGCCTTAAAGCCCTATCAGAGCTACATAGATAACCCCGTTTATATGCCATACGACCGCATCTATAACGCGGTCAATAACTATGACTATTATGGCAGTATTACTGCGGTGGATGAGCAATTGGGGCGGGTTTTGGATTGGCTCGATAACCAGCCGGAAAGAGTTCGGGATAATACCATTGTTATCTATACGTCCGACCATGGCGCTATGGGTGGTGCTCAGAATGTTGCAGGAGGGCAAAAGAGATGGCCGCATGACCCTTCATCGAGAATACCATTTCTCGTGCGCTGGCATAAGGGTATTAAAAACCCTGGGCGGGAAGCGGATGCGCTTTTCTCATTCATTGATTTCTTTCCGACCTTTTGCCATTTGGCGGGATTAGACGAAATGTTGGCAGAAAAAAGTGATAAAGCGAGCCTGGAATCTTTAGGCTACTTAAAAGCCAGTCCTGGTGTGAATCACAGTAGAAATATTATGGCAGAATCAGGCGGACCTGACCCCGATTCTGTATTTTTATTTCATTTTTCCAATATGAATTCAATCTCGAGTCCTTGTCCTGTACATCGAACCGTTGTGACAAAGGACTGGGTGTATAGTGTCAAGGGGAAAACGCGCCTGGGGGGAAAACCGAATTGGACAGATTGGGACGAGCCAGGCGGTTGGCTGTACGATCGAAACAAAGATCCGTTTCAGTTGGATAATTTGTTTTTTAATGAAAATTTTGAAGCCATTCGTACAGAGCTTCACCCTTTATTAGAAGGCTGGATGAAAGAGGCAGAACTTCCATTTAGAAAAAGGTGGTTTGAGAAAACGACCCGGAAAAATATCGAAGCGTGGTCATCTGAATGTGGTATTCTCTCTGAAGACGAAGAAGCGATGAGAGCACAGGGCCAGTCTTACGTTATGAATATATGAACGTATTTCATTGTGGATGCACCTGGAGAGCGATATGAATTACGACTACATCATTATTGGCGCAGGGTCGGCAGGGTGTGCTGTTGCGGGTCGTTTGAGTGAAAGTGGGCAGTATCGCGTTTTATTGTTGGAAGCGGGTGGTCCGGATGATCGGGATGCAATTCACATTCCTGCGCGATTTCCAGACCTGTTTCATACAGATAAAGATTGGGATTATGAAACCACACCGCAAGCCGGATTTAATGGGCGGCGGGATTACGTGCCGCGCGGCAAAATGTACGGCGGTTCGAGTTCTATCAATGCGATGGTCTATCAGCGAGGTCATCCGAGCGATTACGATCAGTGGGCTGCGATGGGGAATGATGGCTGGGCGTATGTCGATGTGTTGCCCTATTTCAGGAAGATGCAGCACCAGATGCGGGGAGGCTCTGAACATCACGGGATAGAAGGTCCGATTCATGTGTCAGATCCTCGGGATCCAAATCCATTGAGTGTGGCGTTTGTCGAAGCGGCTCAGCAGGTGGGGTTCCGGCTGAATCGAGATTTTAATGACGGGAATCAGGAGGGGTTTGGCCTGTATCAGGTCACACAGAAGGAAGGCCAGAGGTGCAGCGCAGCGGTGGGGTATTTGCATCCGGCGTTGGAACGAGACAACTTTACCGCGATTCCATACGCCCACGTTACACACCTTGAATTAGATCGTAACAGGTGTGTTGGTGTTCATTATACGCACGAAGGGAAGGCGCATGAGGTTGGGGCTGGTAGAGAAGTGGTACTTTGTGGCGGGGCAATCAATTCACCTCAGTTGCTGATGCTGTCGGGCATTGGTCCGCCAGAACATCTCAATGCGCTGGGTATTCCGGTTGTTAAGGCATTGCCGGGTGTGGGGCAAAATTTGATGGAGCATGTTCAGGTAGGGATTGCGTATGCCTGTACTGAGGAGATTGCGCAGGCTGGCAAAGATAATCCTGAGCAAGCGATCAGATATCAAAACGAAAGAATGGGATTGCTCACTTCCAATTTGGGGGAAGCGGGTGGGTTTGTGAAATTGTCTGCCGATGCGTCTGCGCCGGAATTGCAATTTCATTTTGGACCTGATTGGTTTGTTTTGCACGGGTCTCAAGAGATGGAAGGGCATGGATTCACAATTCTACCGGGGCTGGTGGGGACAAAAAGTGTAGGAGACCTTAAGCTGCGTTCGGCAGATCCGTTTGATGCACCATTGATCGATCCTCAATGCCTGGTTGAGGAGGCCGATGTGCGCGTGATGCTGGAAGGTGTTAAACTGGCGCGCAAGATTGCACATGCACAAGCTTTTGACCGATATCGCGGGCAAGAGTTTTTGCCGGGGGATGATGTGCAGGATAATCAAGCGCTGATTGACTTTATTCGCAATTATTCAACGACTATTTATCATCCGGTGGGTACGTGTAAGATGGGCAAAGATGATATGGCTGTGGTGAACAATCGGCTTCGGGTATATGGAATTGAGGGGTTGCGCGTAGCAGATGCTTCGATTATGCCATTCATTATCAATGCAAATACCAACGCGCCGTGCATGATGATTGGGGAGAAAGCCGCAGATATGATTCTGGGTGGCTAAATTCACTATACACTTTTAGAAATGAAGGGATTTCCATGAAAACTAAAGATGCGACAGGACAGACTGTGATTGTAACTGGCTCGAATCGAGGAATCGGGCTTGGGTGGGTAAAGCATTATCTTAATGCAGGTGATTCTGTCGTGGCCACTTGCCGGACACCAGCGGAGGCAACAGATCTGATTGCGCTGAAAGAAGAATACGGGAATAAGCTGTTGATTGAGCAGTTGGATATGTCGAATGAAGAACATTTCTACCGTTTGGGGGAATCCCTGGCTCAGCAAGGGGTGCGTATTGACATTGCCATCAATAATGCTGGCTCGGGTAGTGGCAAACCTTTTGGCGAGTGGAACACGGAGAGTTTTGCGATTACTTTCGAGGTGCATACCATTGGTTCTGCTTTGTTTGCACAAATGGTTACGCCACTGCTGAACGACGGGGCAAAGCTGGTGCTGACCTCTTCTGGTGTGGGCAGTATTGCGCGCGCCAATCGCCAAAACGAAATGGATGCTTATGCCATTGCCAAAGCAGGGGTCAATATGCTTGCCAGGCGATTGTCAGCCAGACTCGCTGACCGAAATATTGTCGTGGTTGCTATCACACCGGGGGCTGTACTTACAGGCATGAATCCGAACGGTACGATTTCCGTAGAGGAATCCGTTGGACTGATGACCAGCACGCTGGATAAGCTGACCATGGAGGATAGTGGTGGATTCTTTCAGAATAATGGCACGGTAGTGCCCTGGTAGCTCTTGAGAAAGGACTCTTTGTATGGCAGAGAAGCCCAATGTGATCGTAATTTTTACAGATGATCAGGGATATGGCGACGCGAGTTGCCTGAATCCAGATGCGAAGTTTCCAACGCCAAATCTGGATCGGCTATCAGCAGAAGGGATCGCTTTTACCAATGGGCATTGCTCAGATACGGTTTGCACACCTTCGCGTTATGGATTGCTGACTGGACGCTATTCCTGGCGGACGTTGAAGAAACAGGGCGTTTTTCCCGCCGAGGTGCCGTGTCTGATTACAGACGAACGTATGACGCTGGCTTCAATGTTTGGGGCAGTTGGATATGATACGGCAATGGTAGGCAAGTGGCATCTGGGTATGAATTTTCCTGGCGAGGTGGGCAATCGCGATTGGAGTCAGCCTGTTACCGATATGCCGTTGGATAAGGGATTTGATTATTTCTACGGCATACCCGCTTCGCTCAATTATGGAATTCTCGCCTGGTTTGAAGGGCGATATGCCAGAGTACCGCCGACAGTTTATACGGCTAAAAAACCCAATAACCGGCATGTGGATTATCGCATCATGCCACCGTATGAGAATACGCCAGAAGAAACTCTTGAAGCATTAGGCACAATGGGGATGGAGGTTGCGCCTGATTTTATAGATAATGAGTGTTTGACGCGGTTTACCGATAAGGCGATTGCATGGATGCAGGGCAAAGAAACAAGTGCCAAAAGTGGTAAGCCGTTTTTTTTGTACCTGCCATTTACATCGCCGCACTATCCCGTATGTCCTCGTGAGGAATTTTGGAATCTGGGCGATTGTGGTGGCTATGGTGAGTTTATGATTGAGACGGATTACCATGTAGGGCGGGTGCTGGATTATCTGGAACAGTCGGGATTGGATGATAATACTATTGTTGTATATACCAGTGATAATGGTCCTGAGAATTCGTGGCGTGGACGGATTGGCGAATTTGGTCATCATAGCAATGGGATTTATCGCGGAGGCAAAAGGGATATTTACGAAGGTGGACATCGCGTGCCGTTTTTTATGCGGTGGCCCAAAGGCATTCAGAAGCCCGGGCGCAAATGTGATGATCTGGTAGGTCTGGTCGATTTGATGACAACTTTTGCTGAGGTTGTAGGGGCCGAGTTGCCTGCTGATGCGGGCGAAGATAGCCAGAGTTTTGCGAAGATACTCAGTGATTCTGACACACTCCATGAACGATTGCCTTTGATTAACCACGGTGCTGGGGGCCGGTTTGCGATTACAGAAGGCATGTGGAAGCTGGTTATGGCGCACAGGGATGAGCCGCTGGAGCTTTACAATCTCGCGAATGATCCCGGCGAGACAAAAAACGCGATTGGCGATCACCCTGAGATTGTAGCAGACCTGACTGATAAAATTACAAGCATTGTGTGCAATGGGCGTACGACTCCTGGTGAGAATCAGGCGAATGATACCGATTACTGGGGTGATTTGACGTGGATTTCATCTGAGGATTATCGGGCAAGGCAACTAAGATGAGGCACTCTCAACAAATACCGGGTCAGCGTCCCAATATTCTGATTATATGCAGCGATCAGCATCATCCAGCAATGGTGGGATATCGGCAGTACCCATTTATCGAGACGCCCAATCTGGATCGCCTCGCAGGTGAAGGTACACACTTTACGCGGGCGTATGCCAATTGTGCGGTGTGCGGTCCCAGTCGCATGAGTTTTATGACGGGGAAGTACGTTCACCAGATTGATAGCTGGTCGAATGGCGTGCCTCTGCCCGAAGAAGAAAAACAAAAGACCTGGGCAGCGCGGTTGGATCAGAATGGTATTGAATCGACTTGTATCGGCAAAATTGACTCTGCGGGCACTGTTGACGATCACAACCCGGGATTTACGCATTTTGACGAACCCCTTCACCGAACGGCATGGGACCCGTATCCGAGAGAGTTACCTTTTGTCACGCGCCTTCCGGGATATACGCGGCCAGCCAGTCGGAGATTTTTGCTCGAAGCGGGTGGGGGAGATGTCGCTAAAATTGATGATCGGCAGGAGTTGGGATTCTATGGTCACGACCGCGAGGTGACGGATAAGACGCTGGCGTATTTGCGGGAAAAGGGGCAGGATAAATCGGATTCCCCCTGGGTGCTTTATGTCGGCTATCTGTATCCTCACTGGCCGTATCGCGTACCTCAGAAATATTTCGATATGTACTATCCCGATCGCATTTTGATGCCTCACGATGCACAGTTCCCAAATCTCGATATTCATCCCGCGATGCAGGAGTGGCAAGCCTCCAATGTATTTGGGGACGTGACAGAGGATATGCTGCGCCGGACGATTGCCGCTTATTGCGGTATGATCACCTGTATGGATGATATGATCGGGGAGATTCTCGATGAGTTGCAGGACCAGGGTCTTTATGAAAACACGTATATCATCTACACATCGGATCATGGTGAATCCATGGGCGAACACGGGCTTTTTTTTAAGCACTGTTCTTATGAAGGGGCGATTGGGGTTCCTCTTGTGATCACAGGACCGGGTATTCCTGAGGGAGAGGTCAATACCGATACGCCCGTTTCTCTAATCGATCTCTATCCCACCATTTTGGACATGGCGGGGGTAGATTCCGAACCAGGTCTGCCCGGCGCAAGCTGGTTGCCACTTGTGAGGGGGGAACCACACGAACGGTCTGAGCGCGTTTTTGCAGAATGGCATGGTCCGCAACTTCGAGGCGCGTATTATATGATTGTGCGGGGCGATTACAAATACACCTGGTATGAATTTCATCCGCCCTCGTTATTCAATGTGAAGGAAGACCCGAAGGAAGAGCGCGATCTCGCATCGGATATTGAACAGGCCGATAGGCTCAAGGCATTCGAAGAAGAACTGCGTTCCATAGTCGATCCAAAGGCGACGGCTCTGCGTGCCAAGCGAGATTTGGGGCTGATTGCTCCAGATGGCACGGATATGACCGATAGCCTTATACCCTGGGTGGGTTTTGAAGACGGGACACTTGAGAAAGTTATGCGCGCCGACCGTGCGCGGCATAGACGGTCATAATGGAGAAAAGGGATGACACCTGTAAATAAAGAAAACGCGCCGACAATCGCTTCGTTGCCCTTTAGATTGGGTGTGGGATCTGCATTAAAAGCTGCGGCTCTGGCTTATTCGCAGACTGTTCGCAATGAGTCGGGGCTTTTGGCTTATTGGCGAGTGGGAGATACCCAGAACGCAGATGCCGGTAGAGAGGATTCGTATGTGGCTTTGGGAATTGTGCCACATTTGGATGAAAATCCAGCGGGCGACGCATCTGTTGAATTCTTTTTTCAAGTTATTTCCGATGAGCCGTTGGACTACGAACCCTGTCTTATTTCGCATCAGCTATCCCACGGTGAACAGACGCGATTTGCGTTTCATGTGACGCGAGATTTGAATGCGCTTCGATTTCTCAACGGCACGACAAATACGCTGATTTTCCCGCCTGATGGATCTATAAAAGTGGGGCATTGGTATCATTTTTTGGCTACGAGCAAGCCGCGACAGGAATTTCGCGCTTATATCGATGGCGTCGAATGCTTTCTGGATATGGGGTCTCTGGCGTTTGGTCTGCTGCGGCAAGCTTGTCCGATACAGATTGGCGCGTCCAGCGAAAATGGTGAGGATCGGGCTGTAAATTGTGCGATAGATGAGGTGGCCATATACAATGTGGCTCTGACGCCATTGGATATCGCGCAACACGTTGATGCGGCTGGTCGAGAGACGCTCAGAAAGCGGATGGTGCATGATCGAGAACAACGGGAGGATGAAGAAAAAGAGGTAGCGGCAGAGGCGCTTAAAGCGCGCCTAAATGATCCCACTCTGCTCGATCCCGGCGATACAAAAGTCTATGAGGGGCAATATCTGGATGCGATTTCTCTGCCGGTGGGAGGGATTGGTGCGGGTTTGATTCAGGTGAATGGCAAGGCAGAGCGATCAGTATGGCAAATATTCAACAATTTTGAGCATGTTGAAGTGCCCAATAGCTTTTTTGCCGTGTGGGCGAGATCTCAGGGAAAAGAGCCTATGGTCAAGGCGTTGCAGACTTCGGATGTTGGCGTATTTCCCGCGATGGATCGTCTAAGATTCAGGGGGGAATACCCGTTTGGATGGTTTGAGTTCGCTGATGCCGCTTTTCCCCTTCGGGTCGAAATGGAGGTTTTTAACCCGCTGATTCCCCTCGATGTGAAATCCTCGAGTATCCCGTGTGGGATTTTTAATCTGACGGCGAGTAATGAGGGCGATTCCCCTGTAGAAGTCAGTTTTCTGGCTACGCAACAAAACGCGATTGGCATCGCGGGAGATAGCCCCAATGGGGGTTATGGCGGGAATGTCAACCGGGTGATTCGAGAGGATGATGCGACTTCGATTCATATGACGCACCTGTCGGCAACGGATGAAGATATGGTGCTGTCGGCACAGGTGGTAAATGCCTGTGCGACAGCTTCCTGGACCGGCTTGCGCGATTTGTATGAAGCGTTTTCAAGAGATGGTGATCTGGAATATGTCGAATCAGCGGGGCCGTCGGCTACTGGCGAAACGGTCGATTGCGCGCTGGCTACGCCATTTGTGCTTCGACCAGGGGAAAAACGCACTATTACCTTTGTTCTCACCTGGTATTTCCCCAACACCAACCATGGTTCGCGTATATGGGTGAAACACGGCAATATATATTCAAATTGGTGGACTGACGCGCTGGATGTTTATGCGTATCTCAAGGCTAATCTCGGTGATTTGACACAACAGACGCGGTGCTTTCACGATACGCTCTATGCGTCTAATCTCCCACACTGGTTGCTGGACCGAATAAGTTCACAGGTTGCCGTATTGAGAAGCAGGACGTGTTTTTGGGCAAAAGATGGGTATTTTGGAGCCAATGAAGGTTGCGCACCAACTTCGGGTTGTTGCCTGGGGAATTGCAGTCATGTGTGGCACTATGCCCAGGCGCATGCGCGTCTTTTTCCCGAGATCGCGCGGAGAATGCGCGAGCAGACATTTGCATTGCAGCGGGAAGATGGGGGATTGCCTTTTCGCCACAGCGATCGTCATTTTGAAATACAAGGCCCGGCAATTGATGGGATGCTCGGCGATATTTTGAGTACGTATCGCGAGTATCAGTGTAGCTCGGATCAACAGTGGTTGCACGCGCATTGGCCCAGTGCGCAGAAGGCGATGGATTTTGTGATTGCGCGATGGGATTCAGATGAAGATGGCTTGTTATCGGGTTCGCAACACAATACGCTCGATGGTGAACTGTCGGGATCAACATCGTGGATGGGGACGCTTTATTTGTCAGCTCTTGCGGCGTGTGAAGAGATGGCTGTATTGGAAGATGATGCACAGTCCGTCGACCGATATCGCAGGTTGCGCGAAAAGGGAACGCGAAATCAGAACCAGACTCTCTGGAATGGCGAGTACTATGTGCAGAGTCCCGATGAGGATGCCCATGAAGACTACGGAGATGGTTGCCATATCGATCAGGTGCTGGGTGAGTGGTGGGCACCGCAGGTGAATTTGTCGGGTCACTATCCCCGGACAAATATTCGTTCTGCGCTGCGGTCACTTTTGCAGTACAATTTCAAGCAGCATTTTCGGACGACGACACAGAGGCCGAGAAAATTTGTCGATAACGACGATGCGGCCATGAAGATGATTTCTTGGCCAAAGGGTCCTCAGCCATTTCGCAGTACGAAATACGGCGACGAGGCGATGACGGGTTTTGAGTATGGCGCTGCTGCAACGATGGTTCAGTTTGGAATGCTCAGGGAAGGTCTGATGGTTGCTCGCGCTGTTTACGATCGCTACGATGGCAGGTTGCGCGATCAGTTGACGGAGATGAATACGGCGTCGTGGGGATATAGCGGGAATCCATTTGGCGACGATGAGTGCGGCAAATTTTATGCACGGGCGATGAGTGTGTGGTCGTTATTGCTCGCTTGCCAGGGTTTTGTCTATGAAGGTCCCAAAGCGCGGATTGGCTTTGCACCTGTATGGAAGCCCGATGATCACGTATCCTTTTTTACTGCAGCCGAAGGATGGGGCCTGTTCAGACAGAGACGAGATGTGCATATGCAGGTTATGGAATTAAGCGTTGAATGGGGGCGTCTGCCCATTCGGATATTTGAATTTGAATTGCCCGAAGGTCGGCGTGTACAATCGGTCGTTGCTTCCGTCGGTAGGGAAGTGGTCAGTACGACAGCTTCATTTAGCGACGATAAAGTGAGTCTGACCATAGAAGAAGAAGTGGTCTTAACTGCTGGAGATAAGATGGCCGTTGAGGTGTCGGTCAATCGGTGAATCCCGACAACAAAAAGAAAGGATTAGGACATGAACCAACCCTTGCAGTTGAAGAGATATTTTTGGGACGCAGTTGTTGCGACCATGGTTTGTTCGCTGGTTACCGCATCAGAAACAGATGCACAACCCGATGGCAATGAATGGGTTGAGCTTTATGAGCCTCACGTTTTCAACGAGATGCCATATCGACTGTTGAAGCCCATAGATTTTGATGCGGACAAGCGCTACCCTGTTATTGTTTCATTGCATGGTGGCGGTGGCCGGGGGACAGATAATCGAAAACAATTGCGTGGCTGGAATAGACTTCTTGCAGACGAGCAGAGGCGAAAAGATTATCCCTCTTATGTACTCGCTCCTCAAGTCAGTCGTTTGTGGAATGCAGAAGACCTCCAAAAGATCAAAGATCTCATTGCAACATTACCATCCGTTGATATGGATAGAATATACGTTCTGGGGCACTCCATGGGGGGGCACGGTACCCATGTCTTTTTACAAATTGATCCCCATTATTTCGCAGCGGCAGCACCTTCGGCTGGGACGGGTTTGCCTCAGACAGAAGAATTTATCGATGCGTCAGTGATTAAAGATGTTCCGATATGGGCTTTCCACGGGGATCGGGATAAGGTCTGTCCATTCGACCGCGCTCAAAAACTTTTTGAGGAGATAGAGAAATTAGGTGGGAATATGAAGTTTACTATCTGGACTGGTGATGGACATGGTGTTGCTATGAAAATGATTACCGGTGCCGACAATGGCAGCACCCAACTCAGCAGCGATCGCTGTGATCCCGAGCCGGTTTTTATGAAATGGCTTTTTGCACAGAAACGCACGCTGTGAGTAGATTTTTTCGCACTTAATGAAGAACAGCATGTTCATATTTTGGGATGTAAATTGAACATTGTGTTGCAAATATTGTACTGATTTTTTTGTCGTTAAATCTATAAGTACATATAAATAAAAGATTTGTAAAATATCTTGATCAACGGCACTGATTTTGCCTGATGTTGTGGAAACAATATCAGGGAGATAGTATATGAGTGGCTTTGTAAAAAGTAGAGGAGGTATCGCGGGCGTGGCAGATGTGGATATGCCACGAGAAAAACTCGAGCGTTTGGGACCAGAGGGATTGCGCGATGATGAATTGCTGGCGATTTTGTTGCGAACGGGATACGAAGGCCGAAATGTGCTGGAATTTTCGCGTGCGATATTCAAGCGCTTTTCGGTTAAAGAACTCGTGGATATGGATCTGAAAAAGCTCACGACAATCAAGGGAATCGGGCGTGCAAAAGCCGCGGGTTTGGTCGCGGGATTTGAACTGGCAAAACGAGGACTCAATCAGGGAATGGGGATTGAGCCTACTATTACCAGTCCGGCCGATGTTTTGGGACTGCTCACAGATATCAAAGATCGGCGCAAGGAGTATTTTGTGGCGCTTTTTCTCAATGCGCGGAATCAGGTGATTTGCCGCGAAGATGTGTCAATTGGTTCTCTCAACGCCTCGCTTGTGCATCCGAGAGAAGTATTTGCGCCAGCCGTGGGGTCGTCTGCTGCGAGTGTGATTTTGGCGCACAATCATCCCAGCGGCGATGTGACACCGAGCCGAGAAGATATTGAACTCACGCGCCGCATGGTGCAGGCTGGTGAGATTATGGGGATTGAGGTGCTCGATCATCTGATCGTCGGTTCGGAGCGGTTTCTAAGTATGAAAGAGGCGAATGTCTTTTAGGTGGTGATATGAGCCGAATATTAACACTTACAACGGACTTTGGCATTTCTGATGGCTATGTTGCTGTGATGAAGGGCGTGGTGCTCACCTGTGTGCCAGATGCTCAAATTGTAGATATAACACATCAGGTGTCCCCTCAGGATGTTGCTGCTGGCGCTTTTGCCATGTATTCCGCGTGCCCTTTTTTTCCAGAGGGCAGCGTGCATGTTGGGGTGGTTGATCCGGGGGTGGGGAGTGATCGCCGAGGGATTGTCGTTGAAACAGAGCAATTTCTGTATGTCGGACCGGATAATGGCCTGTTTTCTCCTGTCTATGAGCGAGAAGGGGTGCGGCGTATTGTGGCGATTGAAAATGCTGCATTGATGCGCCCGCAAGTGAGTTCGACGTTCCACGGTCGAGATGTATTTGCCCAGGTGGGGGCGCATTTACTCCGAGGGGTATCGTGTGAAGAGGTGGGACCGGAAATTGAGGATCCAGTTACATGTGATTTGTGGGGCGTTGAAGAACGTGACGATGCACTCGTTGGGCGGGTGGTGTGTGTTGACCATTTTGGCAATGCGATTTCAATGATTACGCGGTCGCAAATTGATGAAAAATATCCCGATGGAGATTTTGAGATTATCATTGGCGCGATCCGGTTTGATCGGATATGTCAGACATATAGCGAGGTCGAAAAGGGGGAAGCGCTGGCGCTTTACGGCAGTTTGGATACGCTGGAGATCGCGGTTTGCGAGGGCAGTGCAAGCAGGACGCTTGGTATAAAACGGGGGGATGAGATTTGCGTTTGCAGGCGTTAGGAGAGGAGAGGGAGGAGTTGAGAGATGTGGTCTATTTCGATATCGGGCTGTTCTGATGGGGTTTGGGGCTTTCTGTTTTTTTGTCGGCCATGGCGCATGCGTGCAGTGGCCATACCCAGGGTTTTTGCCGTGGCGATTTCATCGGTGAGTTTGTCACCCACGCATAGAATGTGGGCATGGGACAGAGATAGTGCTTTTGCGGCTTGCGTGAGGGATGGTGTTTTATCATTGCTTTTTCGGTCGTTGAGCAGGATGAGTGTATTATCGGCCTCGCTAAAATAATTGCACAAGCCGAGAAGGCGAACTTTTTCGCGCTGGCGGTCGGGATTTCCAGAGGTGACAAGGGCGAGTTGATAACCTCGTTGGACAAGGGTAGCAAGGGTGGAGGGTACATCGGGGAATGGGGTGATGGCTTCCACGTTGCGGGGATTGTACGCGTTGAGCGCCTGTTCTGCGATGTTGGATGGGATATTGTACTGTGTACCGAGTATGCGAATGGCCTCTGAAGAGCCGTGCGTTTGGGAAAGCGACACCTGTTGCTGATAACAGGTTTCAATTGAGAGGTTAGGATGTGCTGACGCGAGGATTTGAGCGGCCCTGCGGCGAGCCGGTTGGGTGAGTTGCCCCGTGCAATCAAAGAGGGTGTCGTCGAGGTCAAAAATAATGCCTCTGATTTTTGCCGTCATTCGTTCAGACCCCAGTAGTCCGGCACGCTCAAGCCGCAGAAAATGCGACAGATCGCATCGGCGACTTTGGCCGGGTCGTGGCTGATAAAATCGCCCTCGCCGCGCTCTATGGCATCGGGATGAAATTCTTCTAAGAAGTCTGCGCGGGTCCAGGGACCGAGTGTGTCGAGCGTTTTCGTATCGCATTCAACCAGGATTTTGCCATCTTTTTTGTATTTTTTAAGCAGTGGGTGCCAGTCCTCGCTTTTGGGCGTTTGGAATATGCGGAGGTCCTGTACGAGCATGTGATCGATAACGCCATCGCGCTGATTTTTGGGAAGGTGTTTGAGGATGGCTTTGAGGTGATCAGAGGCTCTAAAATTGTCGGTCTGCCCGGGTTGTGTGACGATGTTGCAAACATAGATGGTTTTGCTCTGAGCGCGTTTGACCAGTGCTTTTTGAATGTCGGGTACGAGCAGATTGGTGATGACGCTTGTGTACAGGCTACCCGGTCCAATGACGACGACATCTGCGTCTGCAATGGCCTGCAGGGCCTCGCGCGGTGCTCTGATCTGATTTTGTTCCAGGCTTACTTTGTGCCCCAGGCGCACACGGATCTCAACCTGTCCTGTTTCGGGATCTATGACGCGCTCAAGCGCGCTGTTTTTGCGATTGAGTTCGCGTAAGAGTGCGTCGTTGGTGACGAGATACGCCCGCTCGAGTGGTGATTTGTCGGGTTTTCTGACCATCCACTCGGTATAGCGATGTTCGCCATTTGTCAGTTTGGCGCAAATATCGACATTGTCAGTGCTGGCAGGGAAAACGGTGCCCTGTACGTGCAGCATGTCGCTGGCCGTTTTTATGGCGGCATGGAAATCCCCGAGTTGCTGGGTGAGGGCAGCCACGAGAAAATTGCCAATATGGTCGTTCTTAAAAATACCAGATTCTTGTTCGCTGTTGGGAAATCGGTGTTGGAAGACGTTGAAAAGTCCCTGAGAGATTTGTTCGGGATCGGCGAGTGCTGTGAGGGCATTGCGAATGTCGCCGGGAGGCTGGACGCCCAAATTCCAGCGGATACGCCCCGAGGAAGCACCTGAATCGGTTACGGCAACGACGGCTGTTGGATGACGGGTATAGGGACGCAGCCCGCGCAAAACAGTGGGCAGGCCGGTGCCGCCGCCGATAACGGCAATTCTGAATCTGTCTGGGGTTTTCCCGATCCGGGAGAGGTGCAATAATGTAGATAGTTGGGCGAGGTATTTGATTTCGTAGTCAGGACGGTCACCTATTGCGGGTGTTTCGCGGGAGAATCTTCCGCGCCGCAACCAGATTGTGGTGAGTCCATGACGATTGCCCGCGCGGATTTCATCCTGGGTGCGGTCACCGACGACGATGAGTTGGTCGGGAGAGAGGTTGTGGCTTTCCCTGAGTTCTGAAAACCAGTAGGCATGTGCGGGGGGACCTTCGTTGATGATGCGATCAAAATAAGGAGCAATGCCCAAGCGATCAATTTTGTTGCGCTGGCGGCGCACCCTACCCAGCGTGACGAGAAACAGTTTGTAGCCTGCCTGGCGCAATTCCCGAAGGGTGTGTAAGGCATCGGGATAGGGGCGAATATCTTCTACATCTTCGGCATTGTAAACGCGCTCCATTTCAGCTACGAGGGCTTCGACCGGCTCGGCTTCCGGGTCGGTATTTTGTTTGTCGAGAAAACGACGCACCTGATCGGGTTTGTCTTTGAAGACGGCTTTGGCGATATCGAAAAAGGCAAAGTAATAGGGCGAGGATGAGTAATAAGGACCGTGTTTGCGTTCGAGCGTATTGATGCGCTGAAGTGCGTAGGCACGGGTGGCAAAAAAACCGTTTGAAAATAGAAAGGTGGCAACGCGTTGGCGCGCAGCATGTACGACGGGTGTCAGGTCGAAGAGGGTTCCATCGAGATCAAACACGATTGCGCGGGCATTTTCCAGAGACACGGCACATCTCCGCGATTGAGTTGTAGGTTCAAAGGGGAAGATAAGACTTTTTAGATTAAGAAAAAAAATAAATGTGGGGAAGAAGAAAGATTGTGCAAATAGTACGGAAAATTTGGAAGGCGGCACTCAATTTTGTTTATCCGTCATCTTGTATGATTTGCAAAGCATCGCTGCCGGATTCGCCGGGGCTGTGTGATTCGTGTTGGGATGATATCGAGATTTGGGATTCGGAACTACACGAGGTGGGTTTTGAGCACGAATTTGATCAGATAGTTATTTTGTATCAATTTAATGATTGTGTTCGGTCTTTGATCCACGCGCTCAAATACCAGGGGAAAACGCTGCCCGGGCAGATATTTGGAAAGGCTCTGGGACAGCGCATCGCGGACCTTGTCGAATCCGATACGATAATTGTTCCAGTGCCACTTCACTCGGCTAAAACAAGAGCACGCGGGTACAATCAGAGCGAGATTATTGCACGGGCTACAGGGCGGGTATCGGGTTTGCAAGTGATGGTAAATGCGCTGAAAAGAGTAAGGGCAACGCCTACGCAGACGCAACTGGGCGTTTTGGAACGCGAATACAATGTGCAAGGAGCATTTCGCGTGCGTTGTCCCGCGTCTATTGAGGGGCGAAAAATATTTCTGATTGACGATGTTATCACGACGGGTGCGACGCTCAATGCCTGTGTTCTAGCTCTGCGATCTGCGGGGGCGCAATGCGTGTCTGTTGGCGCAGTTGCCAGTCCCCCATTCGGTGAGGATGATCTGTCTCAAGATGTAGAAAAATCTGGGGCTTGACGCTGATTTTATATTTTAGTGGGTGAATACAACGGGCTTGACAGGTATGTTGCAATACCTTAAACTTCAGGTCTTTGAAAATCTTAAAGGACTCAGGCGATTATGCTCATCATAGTGATTTTGTAAGGGAGATATTATGTCTGTAAAACGCGTTGGCATACTTACAGGTGGCGGCGATTGCCCAGGTCTCAATGCAGTAATCCGCGCGATTGTACGCAAAGGCATTATGGTTTATGATTACGATATGACGGGTGTGCAAGAGGGATGGCGAGGAATGCTTGAGGGGCTGTCAGCGCCTCTGGATTTGGACGCTGTTTCGGGGATTTTGCCGCGCGGGGGCACGATTTTGGGATCGTCGCGGACAAATCCGTATCAAGATGGTGCAGATGGCGGTGCGCTCGTGCGGACGGGGATGGATAAAATGGGTCTGGACGCGCTGATTGCCATTGGGGGCGATGATACGCTTGGTGTGGCTCATCAGCTCACAGATCAGGGTATCAAAGTGGTCGGTGTGCCCAAAACCATTGATAATGACCTGGATGGCACAGACCAGACGTTTGGTTTTGATACGGCGATTAATATTGTGATGGAGGCGATTGACCGTCTGCATACAACGGCTGAATCTCACAACCGCGTGATGGTTGTCGAGGTCATGGGCCGCCACGCCGGTTGGATTGCCGTGGAGGCTGGTATTGCGGGGGGGGCAGATGTGATTCTGATTCCCGAAGTCCCCTTTGATATGGATGACGTTTGCGATACCATCAGAAAACGCCATGCCCGAGGGAAGACATTCAGTATTGTCGTGGTTGCTGAAGGTGCCAAGCTCGACGATGACAGTATGGTGTTGCAATCTCAGGAAAAAGATGCATTCGGGCATGTTCGCCTGGGGGGCATTGGCAATATGCTGAGTGATGAAATTGAGCGGCGCACCGGATACGAAAGTCGCGCAACCGTGCTGGGACA
>JAPOXY010000059.1 GCA_026706845.1 Gemmatimonadota bacterium | reverse complement strand
AATATCGAAGTTGGTCCCATAGTAGAGATACTAAACGAACACAAAGCAGCGGGTCGAATCGGACTATTTGGCGGATCGAACTGGACAGTGCCGCGCATTCAAGAAGCCAATGAATACGCATATAAGCACAACCTGGAGCCATTCACCGTGAGCAGCCCCAATTACAGCCTTGCAGAACAGGTAAGAGAACCCTGGAGAGGCTGTATCAGCATCAGTGGACCTGACAACGAGGCGGACCGCGCGTGGTATGCGGAACAAAACATGCCCTTATTTACCTGGTCGAGTCTCGCACAGGGATTTTTCTCAGGCAGATTTACGCGCGAAACATTTGAAGACTACAAGGCAAACCTGCCCGGCTCCTGTGTCGAAGCCTATTGTTACGAACAAAATTTCAAACGCCTGGACCGCGCGGGAAAACTGGCAAAAGAAAAAGGGCTAACTGTGCCGCAAATCGCGCTGGCATTTAACCTGAATCAGCCCCTGAATCTCTTTTCATTAATCGGCGTATTCCATCCCGATGAGTGCAAGGCCAATATCGAGGCTCTCAATTTGAAACTCACACCAGAAGAACTCGATTGGCTGGACTTAAAACGCGACGACCGATGAGAGTGAGAGATATAAAAATATTAAAGGCCGATGGAACATCACCCACCGGCCTTTTTATTTTGATGGTATTGTACTACCTCAAATCTTTTGCCGCATCCAACCGCGCTTGACCTCGGGCTGTCTGCGAAATCCCTTTTGCGGTTTGGTACCCGTTGCCCCCATAGCCTGTTGACGCTTGTGATGCCCTTCCCACTGGCGTTGTGCGCGCTGGCCGTCACTTGAAGACAGCCACGCATCCAATTTTTCTTTCGATACGCCCTTTCCCGTCACAATGCCCCCTTTTTGAAATGCCTGTCGCCTGCGCTTGCTTTCGCCCCGCGAGCATCCCAATTTTCGGGCCATGTGCTTGTCGTCTTCGCCAGCAGCCAAAAGATCTGCAAAGGTGCGAAAAAATGTTTCTGGGTCGTCAATCTGAAGATGAGCCATGAGAGCCTCCTGATCGTCTTTAACGTAGCGTATCTAAAAAATGAGACAAAGACAAGTCGCATCGTGTTTCCAATAGCGATCAAATCCCGTCCGCTCAACCCCCAGCCCTTCTTTGCCTCTCGCCTTTTATCTGTGTCCATCTGCGTCCATCTGCGGATACCTTTCACCTCATCCTCGACGCCGACATCCACATATCGGGATTATTGCCGAGTTTGTCTTTAACACCTTCTGTGATCTCAGATAAGCGTTGCAGTATATCTTCAGACAATGCGAGATCAACCGAAGGGAGATTCCATTGCACTTCATCGGGATTTCTCGCGCCCACCAGAAGCGATGTAATGCCGGGTTGTTGTAGTGCCCAGGCAAGGGCAATCTCTGCCATTACAACGCCTGCTTCATCAGCGACATCGCGAATTTTTCCCAGCGCGTCAAATACTTCGGCCTCACAGCCTTCTTCACTGTGTCTGGACATGGGGCGGTCATCCGAAAACAGGCGGGTTCGCGCCAGACCATCTGGCACATCATCCGCAGAGGCATAACGTCCGGTAAGCAACCCCTGCATCAGTGGGCTATAACAGATAATGCCAATATTGTTTTCCAAACACATCGGCTGAATCTCGCGTTCAATAACGCGCCAGAGCAAGCTAAAGGATAACTGATTGGTGACAATATCGGCAACAGCGAGCAAGTCGCGCAAATCGCCGCAGGCAAAATTACAAACGCCAATAGCCCGAATTTTTCCCTGATCGCGGAGACGTTGAAGTGCGCTTGCTGTTTCTGCGATGGGAATATTGTGATTGGGCCAGTGAATTTGGTATAGATCGATATAATCGGTTTGCAGACTTTTCAAACTCTGTTCGCAGGCTCTGGGCAAATCATCGGACGAAAGATGACCGCCGCCAACTTTGGTGGCGATCACCGCGTCTTGCCGACGACCTTTGAGACCCTGCCCCAGCACGCGCTCGGACTTGCCATAGCCTTCTGCCGTATCGAAAAAGGTAATACCCGCATCGAGTGCGGCATGCACCGTCGCGATAGACACATCGTCGTCTTGCTCTCCCCAAACATCACCACCAGCAAAAGGCCAGCAGCCCAGAGCAATAACAGAGACATCGATATCCGTACCGGGCAGTTTGGTGTATTTCACGATTTCCTCCTACCGATACCAGGTGCCTTCTAAATAACGCGCTGAGAGACGGCGAGACAATTCGCGCCGTACCTCTGGCTCCTGTTCGGCAATATTGTGTTCTTCTGTCGGATCTGCAATCAAATCGTAGAGTTCCGTAACATCGTTGTAGTTCTCCACCAATTTGTACTCCCGCGTACGGATACACCTGAAATTTTGTATGCCACTTACGGTTTCCGTGCGGTGTTCCTCTGCCTCTCCGCGAAGCACCGCGCCAACTGATCGCGCATCGATATCCGAAAGCGGAGGCACGCCAGCGAGATCACATATCGTTGGATTCATGTCAATGAGTTCAACGAGAGCATCTGAGACGCGACCGCCTTCAATCCCAGGCCCAGCAATAATGAGGGGAACATGTACCGATGCTTCGTAAGGCACGCTTTTGGTGTACAAACCGTGATCGCCCAGCATTTCTCCGTGGTCACTGGAAAAAATAACATACGTATTATCGGCCATCCCCCGCCGTTCCACTGCCGCGAGCATCTCGCCGATCTGATCGTCAATAACTTCAATTGCCGCGCAATATTGCCGTCGGGTCTCTGCGATTTTTTCCGGGGTCATATCTTTGATGCGATCTTTTAAGTAAGCGGGCTTACCCGGCAAATTTGCAGGCGTGGCGGGTGGCATCTCTGCATCGCGGTACTTCTCTCCGTATTCGGCTGGCGGATCAAAAGGATCGTGAGGCCCCACAAAACTCACAAATAAATGCCAGGGAAAATCCCCGGGAATATTCTCAATCCACTCGACAGATCGCTGCCCAATATACACATCCTCAAAAGCTTCGGTGGGCAAGACCGAATCGTGACAGGAAGCGTGATAACCCTCGTTAGAGCGACGGGTATAATCATCGACAAAAGCACCGAGCAACCCTCTTTCCTCCAAAAAGTGGTTATAAGGTCCCTGCGGTGTTTTGGAATGTCCGGCGTGCATCTTACCCTCGCATTCAACCGGATGTGTAAAGCCCCACATATACGTAGCGGGCCTGTCGCCATCGCGTCCATTATACCCATCGGGTTTGGCCAGATCGAGCTTGCCCACACAACCCACGTAATAATTGTAATCGCGCAATTGCTGGTAATAAGTCGGTTGGCTGCGAGGCAAGAAGCAATTGTTCCCAACGCAACCGAGGCGCGAAGGCTGCATGCCAGAAGCCAGTGCAATGCGCGAAGGCGCGCAAACCGGACAATTGGTCGTGCATTGGGTAAAATGCACCCCTTGCTTTGCCAGACGGTCAATATTAGGGGTGCGAACAAAATCAGCACCTGCACAGCCCATGTAATCAAAACGATGCTGGTCATCCATAATAAAGAGAATATTGGGTCGATCTGTCTGCGGCATAGTTTATCTCCATAATATAAGGTTGTATCGCAGGTCAAGCCTGCGCGTCTAACAAATCTCTCGTAGCAATCAAAATGCCGTCTTCATCGGCGTAGAGATAATCGCCTGGAAGAAACGCGACACCGGCAAAAGCAAGAGGCGTATTTTGGCGTCCCTTGCCTTCTTTTCGGCTGCGGCGCGGCACAGCAAAACGCGCCTTGACGCCTATTTCAATTTGTGCAAGTTCAGACACATCGCGCACACCGCCATTTATGACAATCCCCGACCAGCCATTGTCACTGGCGATTTCAGCGACCATATCCCCCAAAAGCGCACACCACATTGAACCCTCGCCATCGACGACGAGAACGCGTCCCTCGCCCGGGGTTTCGAGGATCTCGCGCACCAGCACATTGTCTTCGCGCACTTTGACCGTGGCTATCGGGCCGCAAAATGCCGTAACGCCGCCATAGTCGTTGAACATCGGCTCGGCAACTTGAAGTGCGGGATCGGTTTCGTGTTCATCGCACAAATCAGTAGTTTTGAAAGCCATTAATCACCTCTTAAAATATTTTGAACAGTATATCTACATTTTTACGCCCTATAATTGCGTCCCAAAAGCG
>JAPOXY010000058.1 GCA_026706845.1 Gemmatimonadota bacterium | reverse complement strand
CGTCTTTTTGTTCAGAGATGCCAGTTTTTTTTCGAGGACTTCAATCACTTTTTCAAATACTGAAACCGTTGCAAAACGCCAGTTTTCAGCCAGCACAATATGCCAGGGCGCGTATTTGCTATCCGTACGTGAGATCATTTCTTCTATGACTTCTCCATACCATTCGTATTGTTTATTTTTTTTCCAGTCGTAATCTGTCACGCGCCAGGATGTCAGGGGATTTTTCTCGAGTTGCTTAAAGCGCTTTTTTTGTTCTTTGCGCGAAATGTGCAGAAAAAACTTGAGGATTACATGGCCGTCATCTACGAGTTGTCGCTCGAAACCATTCACTTCTTGATACGCCTTATCAACCGGTAGCTTGTCCATCATCGGATCCATTTTCTCTACAATGAACCGACTGTACCAACTCCTGCTGTAAATGACCAGGCGTCCGCGTTCGGGTATTTTGGTCCAGAAGCGCCACATAAATGGTCGGTAGATCTCTTCTTCATTGGGCATTTGCGTCGAATATACCTTGACGCCGCGGGGATCGAGTACTTGCAATAGTTCGTTGATCAGCCGCCCTTTGCCAGAAGCGCCCCAGCCTTCGAATACAATCGTGATGGGCACTTTGTTTTCCAGTGCCTTTCGCTCGAGCTGGCCCAGTTTTATTTCCAGCTTTTCCATGCGGGCGTTGTAGTCCGATTTTTTTATTCTTTGTTTTAGATCAATAGCATCCATGATTTCCATATTTACTCCTTTGCCCATGTGCGCGAGTCGGGTACGTATAGCCACGCGCCATCTTGCACAATTGACTGTTGACTGATTAGTCCCGGTAAGGTCATGTCCATGGCTTCGTGAATGCCAATTGGACAGGCGATTTCGCCGTTGATGCTTTGAATAAAATCCATGATTTCGAAATAGTCACCCCCGCCGTGTCCGGCTTTTAATGCCGCTTCAGAGGGGTCGCGCCACATGTCGGGTAGATAGTCTTCTTCCAGATCTGTCAGATCTATCCATTCATTTTTTTCGCCGCAGATATCTTCAAGCCATATGCGATTGACACCGCCGCGCTCTCGCGCCGATTCGTAACACCCTTTTGTCCCTTGCAGTTGAAAATTGCCGGTTGCGTGGGGGCGTTCCGATAGCATATCTACCCGGATTTTTACCAGCCCGCCGCTCGCCATCTGGCACAACATGACGCACGAATCTTGATTTTCATACTGGTCTCCCCGCGGGTCTGTGTAATGGTGTCCGCTGCCCGCACAACACACGCGCGCCACGCGGTCTCCCGGCATCCATTGCAAGAGAGGCCCCAGGCTGTGCGTGCAATAGGTGACACCATCGATGCCCGTTTGCCACTTGCGCCGCCATTTTGTGATTTCATTCAGGGCTTTTAATTCGTGCAAATACTCTCCTTCTCCGTAATATACATCGCCGAACAAACCCCGCCGCACGAGTTCTTTTACCAGTACATTGGGGCGGGTGTAGGTGTAATTTTCTGCCATCATATAGAGTGCTTTTGACGATGTAGCGGCGTGTACCAGGGCGCGGCATTCCTCCACGGAGACCCCGGCTGTGACTTCGCTCAAGACGTGGATGTTGCGATGCAGTGCCTCAATTGCTTGCTGAGCGTGAAAATGCATGGGCGTGCCGATGACGACTGCATCGAGTTCAGAGCGCGCGAGCATGGTTTCGTAGTCCGCGTATTTTTCAGAGGCTCCCAATCGTTCAGCAGCAGCGTCGAGTTCCTCTTCGCGTATATCGCATACCGCGTGAATGCGGGCTGTTTCATGTGCTTCAAAAGCGACTCGAAAACTGCCCCCACGCCCGGCAGCCCCCACAATGCCCACGTTTAATTTTTCAGCAATGCCCATTAAATACCTCCGGGAAATTGGCTAATCGCGAAGGTTCGACAAGCGCATGTCCTCTACCAGCATTTGCACATTGGTTCTGCCCTGCCAGGTATTGGCCTGTAGAGCAAAGGCGAGATCGACGCGGTCGCCTACTGACAATTCGTAAACTCGCTCGCCCTGGCGAAACCAGATTGCATCGCACAGGTCATCACCTGTATCCACTCTGAGTTTCAAATGCGCCCCGCGGCCTATGGCGCGCACATCTGCAATTCGGCAATTGCGGGCTACAAAACGCGGCAACTCATTTTTCGCGCCAAAAGGTGCCAATGTGTCCAGGGTGTCAACGGTTGTCAGCGAAATATCGGATGGTTTGAGGGTGGCATCGACTTCCAGTTGGGGCGTCAGTGCTTCCTCTGATAGCCGCGCTTGAGCGTCTGCGATCAACCGGTCTTGGAATTCGGGATAATTTTCAGCGGGGACCGAAAATCCGGCGGCATCGGCGTGTCCGCCAAATTCGGTGAGTAGATCTGAGACGCGGAAAATCGCCTCGACGATATTGTATCCACCTGCTGTGCGCGCAGAACCCGTGTAGATGCCATTTTTTCGAAAGTTGGTACACACCAGCGCTGGGCGCGAAAATTTTTCGACCAATCGCCCGGCGATCAGCCCGACTACACCCAGATGCCAGTCTTCACCGCGTACCACCAGAATGCGATATTGATCTAACCAGTTATCCTCTACCATGCGTTCTGCTTCAGCCATGCCGTCGCTTTGCAGAGCCTGTCTTTCGCCATTTAGACCGTTTAACTCTTCGGCGAGTTTTTTCGCCTGTACCTGGTTTTGGCAGCGCAACAAATCGAGTGCCAAATCTGCCGATGATAGGCGCCCGGCGCTGTTGATGCGCGGTCCCAGGAAGAATCCAATAGAGATTGTGTCAACGGGGCGGTTGGTCGTGCCCGCGACGGCTTTGAGTGCCTGCAAGCCCGGGCGTTCGGTGATATCGAGTACCTGCATCCCTTTTCGCGTTAGCAGGCGATTTTCTGCAACCATGGGGGCCATATCAGCCACAGTGCCCAATGCGACGAGATCCAGAAGCGAGTTCAAATATCGACGGCGTTCTGAATCGGGCAGGAATTCCGATGCCAGAGCCTGCACTACCTTAAATGCCACCCCTACGGCGGCCAGTCCCTTGAAGGGATATTCGCAGTCTGCGCGATTGGGATTCACCAGTGCCAGAGCGTCTGGCAATTTGTCCTGTGGATGGTGATGGTCAATGACTACCACATCTATTCCGGCGTTATTGGCAGTGTCAATAGCCTCAAAAGCTGAAATGCCATTGTCGGCGGTTACAATGAGTTGCGCTCCTTGTGCGTATGCCGTCTCTACACCTGGCGGTTTCATGCCGTACCCGTCTCGGAATCGGTCGGGTAACAAAAATGTGGCATTGGCACCTACCAGATCAAAAAAATCCAGCAAAACAGCGGTGCTCGTGACGCCATCTACATCGTAATCGCCAAAAACCACAATGCGCTCTTTTTTGCGAATGGCTTCTGATATGCGTTCGACTATGCGGTGCATGTCTTGCATTAAATAGGGGTCATTCAAAATATCGGGAGAATCGTCCAAATCCTCTATTTTCAATGAACGGTTTGCGAGAATGATATCGACGAGAGAATGATAATCGCCCTTATGGCGTATGTTCCATATCGGGTACCTGGGTTCCATAAAATCTCCAGAGTGGTTGATCAGAGTGCGTATATGCGATCTCTACTTGACTTGAAGTCAATTTGAACGTTAATTTTTGAAACCAATATTTCGCTTGCGTATCTCATAGGCAGGACGGAGGGTCACGTTACACCTTCTGCTAACCGCTTTCAGGAGTTTAAAATGTCAGAATATTTCAATACAGTCAAATCTTATCTTCAAGACCTCAATCTCGCGGTTGACGAGGAAGATACCGCTGAAGAACTCGTGGTGGTGAGCGACGAAGATCGCGGTGTCAATCACCTCATTGTCGATTGCGAGGATCCCATCCTCATTATTGAGCAGGCTATTATGCCTATTCCCAACGTCCCTGGGGATCTGTACAAAAGATTGCTCGAAATGAATCGCACACTTGTTCACGGGGCGTTTGCCCTGGACGATGAAACCGGCACGGTTCTTTTCCGCGATACCCTGCGCCTCGATACCCTCGACCGCTCTGAGCTTGAAGGCTCTATCACCGCGCTCGAACTCGCCTTAGCCGATAATGCCGCAGAATTACTCGAATATAGCCATCAGTAGGGGGTGGGTTTGAAACCCACCCGTACAAAAACAGACCATTTTTAAAAAAAGGAGTATCTCATGAGCATCTTTCAACGTCTCTTCAGTGTGGGCAAGGCCGAAGTCCATTCGGCTATTGACAAATTTGAAGATCCGATAAAAATGACCGAACAGGGTATCCGCGACCTGAAAAATGACCTCAATAGCGCGATGACCAGCCTGGCTGAGGTCAAGGGTCAGGCCATTCGATTGCGAAAGCAGGCTGAAGATAACAAAAAGGCGTCTGCCGACTGGGAGCGGAAGGCCATGGTTTTGCTCCAAAAAGCCCAGAGCGGTGAGTTGGATGCCGGGGAAGCAGACCGGTTGGCAACCGAAGCCCTTAGCCGCAAGTCAGAGGCCGATAACCGCATTTCTCAGTTTGAGCAGGATGCCGAGATGCAGGAAGATATGGCCGCTAAGCTTCAAAGTCAGGTGGAGAAACTCAAATCTACCATTGCAACGCACGAAAATGAACTTATTTCGCTGCGCGCGCGGGCAAAAACAGCCGCTGCGACGAAGAAAATCAACAAGCAACTCGCCAAAGTCGATTCGTCTGGTACGATTGCCATGCTCGAGCGTATGAAAGAACGGGTTGAAGAAGATGAATCGCTCTCGCAGGCTTATGGTGAAATAGCCGGTGAATCCAAGAGCGTTGATGAGGAAATTGACGCGGCACTGAGTACTTCATCGAGCGGCACAGATCAACGCCTTGCTGAACTCAAGGCTAAGATGGGGATGACTTCGAAAGACTGATCCTGGGTGTGCCTGTAGGGGAGACGCTCGCGCACCCGTTCCATCTGTCGCAGAAGGTTCATGGGTTGTCTGGAGAGAAAATGAATTGGAATCCTTTTAAGAAGAAGAAACAAGAACCCGAAGCTCTCGATCCCCTAACTGTTACGCTGTCCGATCTCAAGCTGGGTTATGTCCTCGACTACGATCTCAAGACATGGCAGGTTACAGCGCAGCATTATTACGATTACGAAGGTGACCGCGTGGATGAATGGGAACTCACCTGCGGCGATGATGTGGCATTCCTCGAGCGGTCAGAAGACGATAGTATTTCCTGGATACTGACGCGCAAAATCCCCCTTTCCGATATTGAGGGCGATATCCGTGGGCATATGCGCGACCACGACAATGAGGATCCTCCCGATGAAGTTAGATGCCAGGGGGTTATGTTCTATGGCATATCGTCAGCCGTTGGATCTTTTTACAAAGATGGCGGAGACGAGGGACAGGAGTTTATCATCTGGAATTATCTCGACGAGTCGGAGGAACACTCCTTATCTATCGAGCAATGGGCTGAAGACGCTTTTGAAGCCGCAGTGGGTGAGTTCGTCGAAGAATATCAGTTTAGCAATATCCTGCCTGTAGATTAATATCTTTACTCAAACCCCCATTCTGATTTCCGATAGTATCGATCTACTGTCGGCTCCATTTCCGTGCTGACCTCGATTGCATGTTTTTCATCGAACATGCCCTTCCAGAAGTGCAACATTCCCCGCATTGTTTCTGCATCCAAAAATTGCGTTTCTATATCCTCAAAAGTGAGTTGTTGCGTTCGTTGAACGAGGTTCTCTTCGCTCATTTCTTCGGTTTTCATTCCCAATACCCATCCCCAATCTCCCATCGTTGGTATATAGGTGTGATAGGGTATGGTGGAAAAACCGGCGTCTGTCATTGTGCGCTCAATGCACAGAAATGCAAGGCGCGCGTTAAGAGGACTCGACGCCTGGGTTACCAGTACGCCATCGGGTGTTAAGTGACGCGCACACAGGCGATAAAATTCCCGCGAATACAATCTGGCGAGGTCTGGTCCTTTGGGGTCGGGCAAGTCGATGATGATGATATTGAATAGTGCTTCTGAACGCGCCAAAAACGCGCCCGCATCGCCGATTACCACATTGACACGCGGGTCGTCCAGTGCCCGCGCATTCGCTTCTACAAAGACCGGGTGTGCGCGCGCCAGATCGATTATCGCTTTGTCTAAATCTACCAGGGTGATTGCTTGTACATCTGCATATTTTACGACTTCGCGCACAGCCAGTCCATCCCCCCCGCCTAAAATGAGTACGTTGTTCCGCGATCCCGATAGTTGCATGGCCGGATGTACCAGCGATTCGTGATAGCGTTCTTCGTCATAGGTGCTGAATTGCACGTTGCCATTTAAGTGCAGCCAGTGGTGGCCTTTCCATTCGGTTATGACAATGCGCTGATAAGCAGTCTGATCTTGATAGACTACGCGGTCGCGATACCGACTTTGTTCGCCCCATATTACAATGGGGCGGATATAAAGTCCCAGTACCAGAAGGCCCGCGCCCAGGATCCAGAATGCCGTCAATAGTAGCAAGCGACGCGCCAATAGGTGTCGATATTGCCACAGCAATACCGATGCCACGATAAAGTTAATCGCGCTCAGTGCCAGCGGTGTGTACGTCAGGCCCAATTCAGGTAATAAAAAAAAAGCGAACAATAGTCCGCCGATCAATGCGCCAAAATAGTCTTTTTCCATTACTGAGGCGATGTTGGTGCGCAGATCCTGATACGCTTCATTCATACGTGCGACCAGCGGAATTTCCATGCCGATTAGTATGCCGATGGCAAAAGCATAGCTATAGATGAAGACGCCTGCCGATAAGGCGAGTACCGATCCAAAATACGCCACAACCGCACAGGTGGCGCACAGGACCGAGAGATAAAATTCGATTGCGATAAAGCGATCCAGCAACCTGTCCGTCAATAATCGGCTCCATCGGCTGCCCAGGCCCATGGCAAATAACATCAGCGACATGAGCACGGCCCACTGCAATGTCGTGTTGCCCAATAGATAGCTCGCCAGTGTTGACAATGTAAATTCGGCTACTATGCCGGCACATCCCGTGGCGAATATGCAGGCTTTTAAGAGATAGCTCTGTCGCATAAAAAATAAACAACTCGGCGGGTGTTTATACCGCCGAGTTGGAGAGATTTAATACAATTTCCTTTTTTATAAACTCCATACAATCAGGAACGATGCGCCGACGTAAGACGTGGCTTCGATGAAGCCCGCGCCGAGATTGGGGTGTTCTTGATTGGCGATTTCATCGGTCAGTTTTTGTCCGGGTAAGAGGATTACGTCGGAGATGAATCGGACGATGGGTAGCAAGATCAATCCCGCGACGACTTCGATTGCGAAATCCTGCAAATTTACAGTCCAGGAAATAAAATCGCCCGCTGATGCGTGAAACACGATGACGCCAATGCCGACCAGTGCGCCCGCAAACGCGACG
Source organism: Gemmatimonadota bacterium (assembly GCA_026706845.1). Lineage (NCBI taxonomy): Bacteria > Pseudomonadati > Gemmatimonadota > Gemmatimonadota bacterium. Next base: position 42,532 of record JAPOXY010000058.1, on the reverse strand, counting down.
CCTGCGGCGACGTTGTCTTTTTCGATTTCGTCGTGAATGCTATACGGGGTAATCCATTCGTACACCAGCCCGGCCAGTACCAGAGCGACCTGACCCAATGCCCAGAAAATCACGGTCGTCACTATTCCGCCAATCTCACCCGATACTGCGCCAAAGATTACCAATCCCGTTGCTATGTACGACGCGGCGATCACGGCACCGGTGCCCGCGTTTTGATCGTCGATTAATTCATCCCGAATTTTGAATCCGTGCAGGATCACTCCGTCGTTGACCAGACGCGAGAGATTGAGCAAGATGATTGCCAGCACTCCGTATATGCCGATGTCGATTAAATCGTTTTCCAATCCCTGAGATGGCCCGGACAAGGTGCCGCCGATGGCCATGAACAATCCGAAGTAATATCCCGCCATGGCTACACCCAGTGCAGCGTTGTCTTTTTCGACCAGTTCCTCCCGCACGCTATAACTCGTTGTCGTCAAGTCTTTGACCAATTTGCCGATCCAGAATAATACAAACGCGCTGATGAGATAAATACCTGTTGCGATTAAGTCCTGTACTATCATTTTCCAAACCCTCCAAAACTGCGGCTGCCAAATCCAGATCGGCTGCGACTTGTTGAACGCGAGCTTCCAAAGCCGGTCCGACTCTGGCTCGTGCGACTTTGCACTTTTTGCGCGAATGATTGTCTCTTTTGCGCTATGTTTGCCTGGCGCCGCTGGAATGTCGTTGGTTTTTGTTTCTGGGTGACAGACCCCTGCGTGCCATACTCCCGATTGCGCCCGTAATACGGACGTTGATCTCGGCGATAAGACCGATAATCGTCGTAGTCATAGCGGCTCATGCCAAATCCGCCGCCCCAACCGAGCAAATGACTCATGAGCGCGTATTGGCCGTAGAATTCCCAGAACGATGTGCCCCCGCGATCCGTCCAACGCCCGTAGCTCGGATTGCCCACATAGTGATATCCAGGGGGGTGTGGCGTGTTGTTGACGCCATCTTGCTCAGATTTGGCAACCAGCGCCATTCCCAAAAACGGTTCGTATTTTCGATAGATGGATTCCGATACTTCTATCCAGTCCGATTGTACCTGTTTTTCGCCCTGTGTAATTAAATATCGGTGATAATACGAAGTGAAAACTGTGCCTTCTTCGCGTATATCATCCAGTACAATCATATACGCCGGTGCCGAGGCAAGCGATTTTTGCATTTCAACGACGGGATCGCGTTCGCCGCCGCATCCAGACAATAACAATAGGCCGATCAACAAGACCGGCAATCGTTCTCGTGTCATAATTTCCTCCTTTGTTTTATGTAAGATACCTCAATATCCGTTTTGTGCAATACTATCTGGGGTCTTCGGGTAATTGTGAGAAGTCGAACTCGTTTACGGCATCAATGTCTGGCTCGAATGGGGGGATGGCGTGGGGGATATGGCTGTGTCCACAACGTGCGATGAGTGCTCGGGCGCGTGTTTGTTGTTCGGCTTGTTTCAAGATATCATCGGCAGACCAGCGTGCAAAGATTTTTTCGAGGCCCGATTGGATTACGTCTCGATACCGGGGGTCATTGGACAGGTCGCGGCGTTCTTCGGGGTCTTCGTCAATGTTGAACAATTGGCAGGAGTCAAATTCAGAGTAATAGTTCAATTTCCACGGTCCCGTGCGGAGCATGCACGCGGGCTGGTCGCCGAGCAAGCCGATGTATTCTGCAAAGACTTCATTGGGCCAGTCCGGTGGCTGATCACCTGTGAGGAATGGTGCAAAGCTTTTGCCCGCGACATCGGGCAGGGGGTCTGCGCCCGCAATGTCCAGAGCTGTGGGTCCGACGTCGATGAGGCTGACGGTGGCATCTTCTGTGCGGTTTTCGTGAAGATGACCCGGCCCTGAGCAGATCAAGGGAATGCCCACAGAGCCTTCGTAAAAGCTGCTTTTCCACCACATGCCGTGTTCATGGGCCATGTCGCCGTGGTCCGAGGTGTAGATGATGACGGTGTTGTCCGCATCGGAGGAGGATTGGACGGTGTCAATGATTTGACCGATGTATCGGTCGAGTTCGGTTGTCAGGCCGTAATAGGCGGCTAACCCGCGACGATTCTGTTCTGGGGTGATGTCTTCAACGCCGCGTCTTTCGCGCCATTTTTTCATGGCTGGATGCAGGGCGTTTAAGTATTCGGGCGATTCGGGTTCGAGCGGTGGGATTTGCGCCATGTAATACTCGAAGTCTTCTCTGCCGCAGATCAGGGGATTGTGCGGGTTCATGTAGCCGACGACGAGGGCATAGGGTCTGTCGCTCTCTTGCCGGTCGGCGATGAATTTGCAGGCTGTTTCAGTGACGGATTTGTCAAAGTGGCGATAGCCGGTTTCGCCATGACCGGATACTTGAACGCCGTATTTGGTCTGTCCCGTTGTGCGGTTGTATCCAGAGCCGAGAATTTCTGCGGATAGCCCGCCGCAGTCGGCGTGGATGCGTTTTTCAAAGCCGTGGAATTGGTCGGGGTTTCTAAAGTGCATGCGACCACATAGCACGGCTTCGTATCCCGCCGCGCCAAATGCATGGGCAAATGTGGGGGTGTCAAAAGACAGGCTGCCGCTGTTGTCATAGACGCCCACATCGCTGGGGTACTGCGCGGACATGAAGCCCGATCGCGAAGGCGCGCAGAGGGGATAGGGGCAATACGCATTGCGAAACCGGACCCCACGGCGGGCGAGCGCGTCCAGGTTCGGCGTTTGCACAATGGGATTTTCCGCACATCCCATTACATGGGGGTTGTGCTGGTCGGAGATGATGAGGATAATATTGGGAGTCATAAACTTAAGCATTAAGGAGCGGTGTACAATGGGTCGCCGTCCAGACCAGTTCATTGAGAATTGATACATCTACCATGTAGAAGCGATCCCGGTCTCGTATTCTTAGATCAGAAAATGGCCTCGCGCGTTCCAGATTGATCAATCCCGACCCTATTTTCGATCATTTCCGTTATACAATCCCTCGCCGCGCACGAGCCGGCGTTTGGGGTTGGGAATGTCCATGAGTTCATCGACGCTGTGATAGCCAATTGTCATGCTCATGCGCGTGTCGTCGGTGTGGTTTTCGCCTGCGCCGTGGACGACCATGCTGTCGATTGCGAGCATTCCACCTGCTGGCATAGGTACGGGAAGTGCCTGGCCCAGAATATCGTTTGCCCATTCTGCATCGTGAATAGATGTGGGGGTGCCGGGGAAGTGATGCGATCCGGGAATGATGCGGGTGCACCCATTTTCGAGGGTGGTTTCTTCGAGATAAAAGATGATGGTGAAGATGTTGCGCGTCCACTGCCTGACATCGCGGTGCAGATACGCGCCTTTGTTGTCCTCTGCTGTGCGCAAGGTGGCGTGGTTGTGGCGGTTGGTGAGGATTTCGATATTGGGTCCCAGAAGCGATTCGAGCGGGTCGAGCGCGTATGGATGCGTGACGGCTTCTCGAAAGATCGGTGCGCGGTCCATGAGGGCAGAGATGCGAACGGCACGGCCATCTTTATTGCGTGCGATGGGTTCGACTTCGCGGTCAATATCTTCCATAATAGCGGTCTTCAGGTTTTCGACCATTTCTTCTGGTAGGCAGTCTGGAAGACAGAGAAAACCGTTGTTTCGGAAGAGCTGGATTTGTCGCGTGGTGAGTGAGGGCATGTCCTACTCCTGGGCGGGAAGCGAATAGGGGTGTGGATGTCCCGTATAGACTTTTTCGCCGCGTACGAGAACTTTTTCCGGGTCGTCTTTGATCACGTCGTGGGCGTCGTGGGCGCGATAGGCAACCGTCATGCTGCGGCGAGAATGATCGGAATGATTTGTGTCAGAGCCGTGATAACAGCAGTCGTTAAAGAGCAAGACACCGCCGCGAGGCATGGGGATTGGCACTGCGCGGTAATAGTTGTCGCTGTCGTAAAAATTGTCTCTTTGTTTTTGTGGTCGGCGCGGGTTGAGAAATGGTCGGTTGTGGCTGCCGGGCACGATGCGTACACAGCCGTTTTCAACGGTTGATTCTTCGAGGTAGATCAAGCCGGTGATAAGGGTGTGGTCATAGGGTTCTTCTCCGGCGTGCCAGGGGACGGGATAAGACCCGGATGGGCGCACCATGACGTGATTGTGTTTGTTGGTGAGTACTTCGATGTTTGGACCGATGATGCCCTCGAGGGCGTTGAGGATGATGGGGTGAGACGCGGCTTCAAAATAGACGGGGTCTCGTAAGAAAATTTTTGAGAGACGGCGAATATTTTTCGGTTCGCGCGCTTCTTTTTCTTCCCAAACAATGGGTTCGCGCATGTCTCCAATTTGCCGGGAGGTGATTTCGTTTAGACGATCGACCAGATCGCTGGGCAGGGTTTCGCGGACTTTGTAAAATCCAGTGGTTTTGAAATACCAGAGGTCTTCTTCTGTGATCATGTTGAGATATCCTTTATTATCTCGGGTCCATTACCCGCCCGACAAATAGGGTGGTGTTTGTCGCTATGTCCCGGATGAGGAAGATGAATGGCCGATCGATCGTGACTCTGGGGGGAACGGATGTCACGCCTATGACTACGCCGGTAGCAGCAGCGGCTTCTGTGCCGTTCTCATTGACCAGGACGAATGCTTTGTGAAAGGCGTCCGAAATGGACAGGTTTTTTGTTCCATCCATGCCCGAGAAGTCCGCTAATTGCGGGTTAAAGGCATCGGATATTCCCATCTTCTGGAGCATTGCGCCCAGCTTGAATTGGGCTTCAAATTCAAATGAGGGCATGGTGAGTTCTATGCGGTTGCGTCTCAGGTCTTTCGAAATCCGACCGATGAGTTCGGCGTTTAGCGACTTTTCGAACGGGTCAAAAGTGCCTTTATCGGGGAGCAGGATGACCATGGATATTTCACTGCCGTCGTAGAGTAGTTCGACAGCCTGATATTCCGTACCCCTCGCATAGCCGAATGATTCGGTCTGTCGCATCATCGGTACTTTGATGCTGTTGCCAGCGAGCAAATGAAAATCGCCTTCAGCAGTGGCTCTTTCGTCGAAGGGGTGGAGCCACGCCGCGTTGAAGTAGATGGCATTGGTGAGGACTAAGCGGGTCAAGTTGTCGATGGCGCCGGAAGGTATCAGGTCTTTGATTTTCTCCTCGGTCTGCTGGGCGACCCAGTCGTTGATTGTGACTCGCGAGTTCTCAGGTGCTTCGGTGAAGTTTGCGATTCTCATTCCAGCACCGTAATTTTCAGCGAGTTTGTCCAGAAAGTCCTGCAGGAAATTATAGCCCTGTTGCCCCCAGATCGCATTGGTGATGTTCAATCGAAACCCCTTGCCATCTTGACCGCTGCTGCCTTCGCCGCGAGAGGCGAGTTGGAGATCGAGGGCGTTGAACGCGGGGTGTAATTTGTCCTGGGACAGGATGAAGTGTAGTGCGTTTGACATCTGGCGTTCGGTTTCGCCTCTGGCACCGGCATATGTCATGGCAAGTGCCAGCGAGATGCTGTAGGGCGAATAGAACAGGTTTCCGCTTTCTTCTTCGCGCAACTTTTGATACAGGTTAAAGGCGAAATCGTTGTTGCCGCGTACCAGGTCTGTTAGCTCTGAATCTGTTGCCAGAGGTATGGCCACGCGTGTCTTTTCTGATCGCACTTCTTCTGTTGCCGACGCAGATGGTGTCTCGTTTGGAGGTGGTGCCGTGGGCGAGGAGACCTCCGGTAATTTCCCGCATCCGAGTAGGGCGGTTGATAGTATTATAGCAGGTAGCAATCGGTTGGTTGGCTTTTGTATCATTTTCATGTTAGCCTCCTTGCCCGGCTATTGTCTCCATGGATAGGTACAGAAAAATTATCTCAAATTGCGGTGTAAATCAAGGTTTATTGTTCGCGATGGTCCGAGGTATCAGTTTTTTTCCAATCTGGATGCCCTCGTTTTTTCTATGAGTTACGAAAAAAATGTAGTATATTGGAGTGATTAGAAGTTCTTTGTTTTCATTTTCTGAAAGGATAGCTGTATGCCCAACGCGTTGCTTGTATATCCAAAAAATCCGGTGACGTTCTGGAGTTTTGATGAGGCTTTGAGGATGGTCGGAAAGAAGTCGGCTTTTCCGCCTTTGGGGTTGTTGACGATTGCCGGTATGATGCCCGAGCACTATAGTTTGCGCGTGGTGGATGTGAATGTGCATCCATTGACAGATGAAGATCTGGATTGGGCAGATGTTGTGATTACATCGTCGATGATTATCCACTGGCATTCTCTCGAAGAAATTATTGCCCAGTGCAATGCCGCAGGCGTGCCCGTGCTCAATGGCGGTCCATTGCCCACGCAGTATTGTGAAGATATTGAGGGCGATGCGGTCTTTTATCTGGGCGAGGCAGAAAATGGCTTTATGGATGTGGTCGATCGATTGGTATCCGAGCCTTACCAGGGGGGGCGAGAGTACATTGATCGGCGAGGTGAGTTTCAAAGCCTCACAACAACACCGCTTCCGCGCTGGGATCTGATCAATTTTGACGATTATACTGTGATGGTGATTCAGATTACAAGGGGTTGTCCCGAAAGTTGCACATTTTGCAATATTCCCGCGCTTTACGGCAAGATAACGCGTTTGAAAAATAGCAGCCGCGTGGTTCAGGAACTGGACGCGCTTTACGATAGAGGCTGGCGCGGCTCGGTTATGGCGGTTGATGACAATTTTGTTGGCAACCGAGAAGAGATTCGAGAAACACTGGAAGAAGAGGTGGTTCCCTGGCAAAGAGAACGTGGGTATCCTTTCCAACTCTTTACACAGGCCAGCATTCGCGTGAGCGATGATCCCGCGTTGTTAGAGGCGATGTACCTCGCTGGATTTGATAAAATTTTTGCGGGTATTGAATCGCCAGTGAAAGAAAGCCTGAAGTTTATGGGCGCGCAAAAGAATCTGCAGGGCGATACGCCTTTGTTGGACAAGGTTAAGATTCTGCAAGAATACGGCATGGAAGTTCAGGCTGGTTTTATCATGGGCCTGGATACAGATCCAGATGATATTGCCGATCTCATGATTGCGTTTATCAGGGAAGCGGGTATTCCTGTGGCTATGGTGGGGGTTTTGGGCGTGCTGCGCGACACACCCGATTACAAGCGCTACAAGCGGTTGGGTCGCCTGCGCGAAGACGTAAAATATACGGGTGATTCGGGTATTTTTAGTCGGCAGTTGAGTTATGAGCCCCTCATCGATCCCGACGAATTGCTGGCGCGCCATCGCAAGGTCCTCGAAACGCTGAATAGTCCAGAGATTTTCTTTGAGCGCTGCCGCACGCATTATGCACATCGCACGCGCAGGGCAATTCCGTCAATGCCAATTGGCTGGACGGAACTCAGGGCTGGTCTTCGCTCTTTTTGGCATCAAGGGGTGGTCGGGTATTATCGGTGGACGTTCTGGAAGTTTATGGCCCATATGCTTCTGCATCATCCCCGCGATTTTGGGGATGCCATACGCATGTCCATTCATGGCCGCCATTTGATTCTCACCACGCGCGACGCGCTGCAGGTTGATGAGGTGCAGACATTTTTGGATGAGGCGCTGGATCACCTGAAGCGATTTAGCGAGGGATATAAAGAGGTGAGTGTCAGTGATTACGCGAGCAAGTTGATGCACGCCCTGCACGGGCGATTTGATCATTTTCAGGACGATTATCGCACTTTGCAACACAACGCCGAGGTGATGTTGAAGGCAGCTCAGGAATACTGTGGGTTGATCCGCAAGGAATTTCGCCATCAGGTTGCAGAACCTCTCGAGCGTTTTCAACAAGAGATTGATGCAATTCTCGAATCATATCCCACACAAAGCAGTTTGCAACCTGCGCGGTAGGACGCGCTGCGATAAAAAACAAAAGCCCGGTATAAAAAGATATCGGGCTTTATTTTTTCTTAAAAAGAAGCCGGAGACACTGTCTTCGGCTTTTGTGTTTTAAGCGAGTACGGCTTTGAGTTTGTCTTCTATCGCGCTTTTGGGGACAGCGCCGATAAGCTGATCTGCCTGTTTGCCGTCCTTAAAGATGAGTAATGTGGGGATGCTGCGAATGCCAAATCCCTGTGCTGTTTGCTGGGCGTGATCTACATCGACTTTGCAGATTTTAACGCGACCATCGTATTCACGCGCGAGTTCTTCAATGCTGGGGGCAATCATCCGGCACGGACCGCACCATGTTGCCCAAAAATCTACGAGTACCGGAAGATCGGAATCGACAACTTCTGTCTGGAAATTTTCATCTGTAACATTCAATGGACTTCCCACTTTGAGACTCCTTTCGGGTTGGGTTTTGTTCTGATGAGAGTGTGCTAAACTACCAGATTTTTACGGGGTTGTCAAGGGGATGCACGGCAGATTCGATAGGCCAGATGGGCGAGTATTTCGTGCGGTGTCCCGCCACTGGATTTGAGGCGGTTGTCTGCATCGAGAAGGGCATCATGGGCATTCCAGAGTGCTCGTTCGTCGAATAGACGGGCCTGATCGAGATAGTTGTTGAGAAAAAAAGCGGGTACTTTGAGGCGTGAAGCGATTGCATTTCTGGGTAGGCGTTGGCCCGATATCCATCGCGCGCGCCGCAAAATCCCAAAGTGACGGACGAGTAGCGCGATTGTGCCGGCAGGATGTTCTCCCTGTTCGCAGAGCCGTCCAATGAGGATCTGTGCTTTGTTCAGCTGACGGTGCCCGAGTGCGTCGGCGAGTTCAAAAACCGTGATCCCCCGCGTGTTGTCGATCACCTGGGCGACGTCTTCGCGCGCGATTGGATTGGATGGGGTAGCGATAAAGAGTTTTTCGATTTCGCCGTTCAATTCGCGCAGATTTGATCCGATGCTCATGTGGAGCAGGTGAGCCGCGTCGGGCGCGATTTGTCTGCCCAGGGTTTTGACATGTGTCTGTATCCAGGCCGGGATCTCATTGTCGTAGGGTGGGTGAAATTCGATTGCAGTCGCGCGTTTTCTGAGTTCGGCAAATAGTTTTTTGCGCCCATCGGGTTTGGCGGCTGTGATGATTATGGTCGTTGTTTCGGGTGGAGATTCGATGAGGGGCAAGAGTTCAGGGGTGGCTGAATCGGGTAAGCGGTCGGCGTTTTTGAGGACGATCAGGCGGCGTTGCGCCATCATAGGAAAGGTGAGTGCTTGTGCAATGAGCTGCGAAATATCGAGGTCTTCGGCGCGATAGATGTCGAGATTAAAGGGGCGCGCTGCAGGCTCAATGAGGGTTTCAACGAGGGCGTTGAGAAGTTGATCGCGTTGAAAGTCTTCTTCCCCGTAGAAATAGTATAGAGATGAGGCATCGCCTTTTTTTACGGCATCGAGGATTTGAGCTGGCGATGGGCCAGTTTTGCGAGGGCGTCGGGTAGCCATCTGTGTTATCCGAGGCGTCTAAAGGTCTTTAAAGTCCGCGTCTTGAATTTGTGAATCGTCAATGTCGCGCCGTGGTTTTTTTTTCGATGCTTCAGTTGGGCTTGGGCGCAGGAGTATGGCGCGAAATAGGCGACCGACAAAACGAAAAAACAAGACCAGGATAAGGGCGATGAGAAATATACGAAGCAACATGGGTGTCTCCAGGAGCCTTAATGGCTCAATCTGCGGCGGTGTGGCGATATGTGGGTGTTGATTCAATTTTTGGCGCGCCAAACCATCGCCAGATAAGGCTGATTAGAACAGGTACAACGACCAGTGTGAGGGCAGTGGCAAATGCGAGACCAAAGATGACAGCTACGCCCATTGGCCCCCACCATTGACTGCTGCGTCCCCCAATTTCCCATGAAAAGGAAAGAAAGTCAAAACTGATACCCGTGGCAAGGGGTAATAGGCCCAGGATGGTGGTTATGGCTGTGAGAATGACGGGGCGAAATCGCACGACGCCTGCGCGTATGATTGCCTCGCGCGCTGAAAGGCCGCGCTGGCGCAATTGCAGGGTATAGCCGATTAGAACGATGGCGTTGTTGACAACCACGCCCGCAAGGCTTATCACGCCAATGCCCGTCATGAGAATGCCAAAAGGGGTTCCGGTGACTATCAGGCCGATCAACACGCCAATCATAGACAAAATGACGGATGTGAGAATGGTAAAGGGCAGAGCCAGGGAATTGAATTGCGTAATCAGAATGAGTGCGATGCCCGCCAATGCTACGAGCAGTGCTTTAGAAAGAAAGGCGGTGGCTTTTTGCTGTTCTTCATTTTCTCCGGAATAGGCGATCTGATAGCCCGGTGGCAGGGGGAAATTTGATAGGGCTGCTTGCACATCGCGCATGGCTGCATCAGATGTGCGGTCTTGCACTTTGCCTTCGATGGAGATCACGCGCTTGAGATCCTTGCGCCGGATGCTGCCAAATCCCCCACCCGTTTCTATGCGTGCAACCGCGCTTATGGGCGTGATTTTGCCATCTTTTTCAATGGTGATGCGTTCGAGGTCGGCGAGGGTGTTGCGCTTGTCGGATTTGAATCTCACGCGAATATCGTATTCGTCTTCGCCCAGCCGATATTCAGATGCTTCTGAGCCGTAAACAGCCGAGCGCACCGTAGCGGCAATCAGGCGCGTATTGAGGCCCGCTATTGCAGCGGCTTCTCGATCTACGACGATGCGGACTTCGGGACGCCCCCGGTCATAGTCATCTTTGAGATCGACAACGCCGGGCACTTCGGCCACGATGCGTTTGATGCGTGCGGATAGTTGACCCAAAATTTCGAAATTTTCGCCGGATACCTCAACGCTGATGGGCGGGCCTACGGGTGGTCCGCCGCGCTCCTGGGATAATTCAATTTCAGCGCCGGTCAGATTTTTGAGTTTGTTGCGAATTTCCTCAATGGTCTTAAAAGAGGATTGCTGCCGAAGGCTTTCATCGACAAAATCAACGGAAATGCGACTGGCATTTGAAACGCCTTCGCCAGACGCAAATTCATCGCCGCCCGAGACACCTACGTTGGCGACATAGGTTTCAACATCGGGAATATCGGAGAGAACGGATTCGATTTGGCGCGCCAGTTGATCCGATGTTTCGAGGTTTGTGCCAGATGGGGCACGCACGTCTATATAGGCTGTATTGGGTTCAATTTCGGGAAAGAATTCGATGCCTCGACCTGTGAAATAGTACGCCACAATCACGAGGATGAGTGTGCTCGCTGCAAGAGAGAGGGTTATTCCCGGGTAATTGAGTGCCAGTTCGAGGCGACGCTGATAGGCGTTGAGGCTGCGCTGAAGGCGGGGTGATGTTTCTTTGACTGTCCCCCGCACCGTCATGAAAGATGCACAAAATGTGGGATTGAGGACGAGGCCCACAAAGAGGGACGAAGACAGGGTTATGATCAGGGTTATGGGCAAATATTTCATAAATTCGCCCATAATGCCGGGCCAGACAATCATGGGTGCAAAAGCACATAATGTCGTCAGTGTTGAGGTGATCACAGGCCATGCAACTTCTCCCGTGCCTTCCAACGCTCCCTGGATGGGAGATTGGCCTTCTTGCCGATGGCGATAGATGTTTTCGACAATGACGATGGCGTTATCGACGAGCATGCCGAGTGCGAGGATCAGGCTAAACAAAACGATCATATTGAGCGTGATGCCCATAATGGAGATAATGACAAAAGCAATGAGCATAGAGAGGGGAATGGCGATACCGACAAAAAAGGCATTGCGGAGGCCCAGGAAGAAGAGGAGCACCAGAATGACGAGGATGAGGCCGGATACGATATTGTTTTCGAGGTCTTTGACCATCATGCGAATGTCTTCGGACTGGTCGCCTAAAATGGTGATTTGTGTGCCTGCGGGAAGGGTGGGTTTCAAATCGTCGAGTGCGCTTTTAATCTGATCGGCAATGGCGATTAGATTTTCACCGCTGCGTTTGACAATTTCGAGGCTCACACTGGGTTTGTGGTTGAGGCGGGCGTAATTTGTGCGGTCCTTAAAGCCATATACGACATCGGCAACATCGCGAATATAGATCGGGCGACCTTGCGAGGCTTTGATGAGGAGGTCGCCAATTTGAGGAACGGTCTCAAGTTCGCCGGGTACGCGTACGGCGTATTTGTATGCGCCCATATCCACACTGCCGCCGGGAAGGGTCAAATTTTCGCGTTGAATCGCTTCTATTACATCCTGGATGGCGAGTTTGTAGGCGATGAGGCGGTCGGGATCGACATCGACTTTGACTTCGTGTTCAAGACCACCCACCACGCGGACTTCGAGAATGCCGGGAATGGTTTCGATATGATCGGCGAAGTCTTCGGCAATTTCTTTGAGCCGAATAAGTCCATAATCTCCTGACAATGCGACGATCATCATGGGGATATTGGAAAAGTTGACTTCGAGGACCACGGGGTCTTCTGCATCATCGGGTAATTCTGATTTGGCGAGATCGACCTTGTCTTTGACGCGCTGAAGAGCATTGTCAATGTCGGCATTGGGATTAAATTCGACTGTGATTGACGAAGCACCTTCGACCGAGCTCGAGCGGATTACTTTGACGTTTTCAATGGATTGAAGTTCTTTTTCCAGGGGTCGGGTGATGAGGTTTTCAACATCTTGGGGCGAGGCGCCGATATACGGCGTGTTGACGATGATAAGGGGTATGGTAATATCTGGCGCAGCTTCGCGGGGAAGCGACAGATAAGCCGAGATGCCCGATATGATCAGGATGCCGACAAAGACGTAAACGGTGATGCGATGTTTGAGCGCGTACGCGGTGATGGTCATGGGAGGGGTTCCGCATATTTAATTGCCACGCGGTCACCATCAATGAGGTCTCGCCCGCCTTTGACGATGATCTGGTCGCCAAAGGCAAGCCCCTTTTGGACGACGACGCGCTCGGCTTCTGATGGCCCCAGGCTGAGCGGACGCAAAAGGGCTATGTTGTTTTTCACGACAAAGGCCACGGGTCCGGTTTCGCGTTCGATAATGGCTTCGCGGGGAATGACAACGACGTGCCGGTGAATGCGGCGCCTGGCTTTCAGCGTGCCGATCATGCCGGGGCGGATATGCCCTGTTGGATTGGGCAGGTGGATTTCAATGGGGAAAACCCTCTGGTCTGTATCTGCTGCCGGGCCAACATGGGCGATTGTGCCCTCATAAGTCTGGTTCGGTAGAGCGTCGAGGGTGAGGGTGACGAGACTGCCTTCGGCAAAGTCGATGATTTCGCTCTCGGATACCCAGGCCACAACGCGCAGGCTATCCGTTTGTACGAGGCGATATGTTGCGTCATCTCGCGCGATATGTTGCCCCTGTGAGATGTATCGCTTTGCGATATGGCCCGAAAAAGGCGCTTGTATCCGCCCATAAGAGAGTCGATGCTTTAAGGTCTGCGCCGTTGATCTGGCTTTTTGGAATTCGTATTCTGTGGCAAAATACGCCTGTTCGGAAATCGATCCTTCAGAGAAGAGTTGTTTGCTGCGCTCGTAATTGTAGGCTTGAAATTTGAGATTGGCTTCGGCTTCGATCAATGCGGCTTGCAGAAGTTCCATGTTGAGTTGCGCGAGAGCCTCTCCGCGGTTGACGTAATCGCCTACATCTTTGTACGTGCCGATGACCTCACCTGATTCGAGCGCATTAATGGTCACATCGCGCCAGGCTTTTACTGTGGCAGACAGCCTGCTGTACTGGACGAGCGAATCGGGTTTGAGCACAAATATAGATACATTGGTGGTGCGTTCTAATGGCATTTCTTTTTGTGCCGAAGATTCGTCGCCACAGCCCAGATGGGTCGCGATCAAAAGACAGGGGATCAAAAGCCTGTACAAGCTCATGGTTTATCCTCCTCACCCAAAATGCCCGCATTGAGTTCTAAATGCACGAGGGCGACTGCAAGGTCCCGCTTTGCACGCGCGAGTTCGGCTTCGGCGCGTTGTAATGTGAGTTGTCCATCGATGACTTCGATTTGGGTGCCAACGCCATTTTCATAACGCGATTCCGCGATTTCCAGGCCTCGACGGGCGAGGCCAACGGCCTGTCTCTGCGCGCTTTTTCTGGCGCGAACCTCGAGAAAAGAGCGTCGCGCTTGCAGGATGTTGAAACGTATGTCGCGCTCGGTTTGTTTTTGCACCAGTTCGGCTTGCCGCGTGTCTGTGCGGGCCTGTGCAACCTGTGCATTTGTGCGAAAGCCATCGAAAATGGGAATGTTGATGGCGATACCCGAAAACCAGCTCTGATGAAAATCGTCTTTTACAAAATCAAATTCGTTTTTTTGAGCCTGCCACTGTCCATTGACAATTAAATCTATGGTTGGACGGGATTCTGACTGGGCAATGGTCTCTGCGTGCTGGAGCATTTCGACCTCGAGGGAGTACTGACGTATAATGGGATGCTTTTGCATTGAGAGATCAATTAGTTCTGTCTCTGTACTGGTCGATAAAAGGTGGGATTTTTCGCGGAAAGTCCCACGAGGTATAATGGATTCGTTGGGGGCAATGCCGATCTGGTTTTTGAACGCGAGGTCTGCCAATACACGCGCATTTTCCGTGCGTATGGAGTCTGTTAGCAATTCGGCGACCTGTACCTGTGCGCGCAGCAAGTCATAGTCTGATACGCGCCCTGCCTCGCGCAGTTTTTCGACGCGCTTGAAATTTGCACGCGCGCGCGCTACAGAAGATTTGCTGACGCGCGCGAGTTCTCCAGCCAATAGCAGGTCGTAAAAAGCCGTTTCGACCCGGGTGTGTAATTGCTGCTTTGCAGCGCGCACCTTTTCCGTCGAAAATTGTCGAAACAGACGCGCGGCGCGCATGGCTGAAAAAGATTTGCCCCCACCCCAAATGGATTGTCGAATGCCAACCGTGCCGATGAGATTGTTGTGCGCGCCTACGGTAAATTGTTGTTGGCCTGCCGATGTTTCAAAGAAAAAGGTGGGCAGCAACCAGTTGCGCGTGTACTGCATGGTGATATCGAGTTGAGGGAGAACATCGGCTACTGCATGGCGAACCCGTTGACGTGATTTTTCCAGATCTTCGCGCGCTATTAGCAGGTCTTCATTGTGCGATAGCGCGTGCTGCAAACTCTCTTTAAGTGTAATAGACCGGGAATAGGCTCTGGGGAGCGCAAAAAAAAGAAATAGAAGGCCGATGATACACAGCCATCGGCAAAGAGATATATAGTCCATCGACATTTGGAGGGCGTGAGATTAGGTCGAGATGTTATTTATCTGAAAATCTACAGGGTTTTGCCATGTGATGTCAAGGCGTTTCACAAACTGATACGGGAAACACTGTCCGATAGTGCCAATGCCTGGACCGTTTCTGCGACATCGTGAACCCTTACAATGTGGGTTCCTGAGACTGCGCCCAATGTGATTGCAGAAATGCTGCCCGGCAGGCGCTCCTGGGGGCGGCTTTGGGGCGCGGTAAATTGCTTGCGAGATGCACCCATGAGAAGGGGGTATCCCAGCGTGTGAAATTCGGACAGTCGGGCGAGTATCTCGATGTTGTGCGCGTATTTTTTGCCGAAACCCAGCCCGGGATCAATCACAATCTGAGATTGGGAAATGCCCATCGCTTCTGCGCTGTTGATTTGTGTGCTTAAAAAGTCGAGAATATCGGACACAACATCGTCGTACGCGGGGTTCTGCTGCATGGTTGAGGGCGTTCCCTGCATGTGCATAAGGACAACAGCAACTCCTGTTTCTGCGATCAGGGGCACCATACCGGGGTCAAAACGCAGGGCACTGATGTCGTTGACAATGGTTGCGCCGTTGTCTATGGCCTGTCGAGCGACCTCGGCTTTGGTCGTGTCTATGGAGATGGGCACGTTGAGTTGCGGGGCAATGGCCTCAATAATGGGAATGGTGCGATTCAGTTCTTCTTTTAGCGAGACGACAGGTGCCCCTTTGCCATAAGGCCCGGCTGGGCGGGATGATTCACCCCCTATATCGATCATGTCGGCGCCGGCTTCAACCAGTGCCAATGCCCGCTCAACCGCTTTGCGCGGTTGAAAATAAAGGCCGCCGTCTGAGAACGAGTCTGGCGTGACATTGAGAACGCCCATCACGAGTGTTCGATGACCCAATTGAAGGGGCGTGCCGCAGCATGAAAGCTGGTAAACAGGGCGCGGGTGTTTCATGGGTGAGGTGTACAAAAAAAAAGAGATGGCAACCGCCATCTTTTTTTTTAGTCATCCGATGGCTGTTTTTCTGGTTCAGAGGTGTGTTGTTCCGATGTTTGGTCTTCCCGATCTTCTTTCGATTCTTCTGGCTGTTTTTCTGGTTCGACTGGTTTTTCGAGTGTTTTGCCTTCTAATAACTGGTTGAGCTGTACATCGTCAAGAGTTTCAAATTCCAGCAGTGCTTTGGCGAGGATGTGGACTTTGTCGATGTTATCACTGAGCAATTGTTCGGCGCGGGATTCGGCTTTGAGTACGAAGTTTTTGATTTCCTCGTCGATCATTTCGGCCACTCTGTCGCTGTGGTCTCGACGTTGCGCCATTTCGCGGCCAAGGAATATTTCGTCGTTTTGTTGCCCGTAAGCAATGGGTCCGAGTTTTGGGCTCATGCCCCAATCGCAAACCATCTGCCGGGCGAGATTGGTGGCCATGCGGTAGTCTTGCTGCCCGCCTGTTGTGATTTCGCCAAAAACGAGTTTTTCGGCAATTCTCCCCCCCAATGCGTAAGCGAGAACCGCTTCACAATAACTCTGGGGATAGGTGTGGCGCTCGTCGATGGGCAGGGTGTGTGTGACGCCGAGGGCACGCCCGCGAGGAATGATGGTCACTTTGTGGAGGGGATCGCTTTCCGGAATGAGTTTGGCAACCAGCGCGTGACCAATTTCGTGATAGGACGTGAGGCGTTTTTCTTTGTCGGAAATGACAAGGCTGCGTCGCTCTGCACCCATCATGACTTTGTCTTTGGCGTCTTCAAAGTCGTTCATGGTTACGCGGTCTCGATTATTTCTGGAAGCCAGAAGCGCGGCTTCGTTGACCAGATTGGCGAGGTCTGCGCCTGCCAGTCCGGGCGTTCCGCGCGCCAGCACCTGTAAGTTGACGTCGTCGGAGAGGGGTGTGTTGCGAGTGTGGACTTTCAAAATGCCTTCGCGTCCCCTGATGTCGGGACGATCCACCACGACCTGGCGGTCGAAGCGCCCGGGGCGCAACAGGGCGGGGTCGAGCACGTCGGGACGGTTGGTAGCTGCGATGAGGATGAGGCCCTCTTTGGATTCAAAACCATCCATTTCTACCAGGAGTTGATTGAGGGTTTGCTCGCGTTCGTCGTGACCGCCTCCAATACCTGCGCCACGGTGCCGTCCCACAGCATCTATTTCGTCGATAAAGATGATGCACGGGGCGTGATTTTTTCCCTGTTCAAAGAGATCGCGCACGCGCGAGGCACCCACGCCGACAAACATTTCGACAAAATCTGAGCCACTCATTAAAAAGAATGGGACATCCGCTTCGCCTGCGACAGCGCGTGCCATATGCGTTTTGCCCGTGCCCGGGGGACCAACCAGGAGTACGCCTTTGGGGATGCGTCCACCCAGACGTTGAAATTTGCGCGGATCTTTCAGGAATTCGATGATTTCCTGTAGTTCTTGCTTGGCTTCTTCGGCACCTGCAACGTCTTTGAATGTGATTTGGGTTTTATCTTCAGAGATGAGTTTTGCTTTGCTTTTGCCAAAGCTGAACGCGCCTTTGGGACCTCCTTGCATCTGACGCAAAATGAAAAGCCAAAGCCCTATGAACAGGATCCATGGCAAAAAATTAAAAAATATGTTGAGCCAGTTGGAGGGTTTTTGAAAGCGGAAGTCAACGCCGTATTTGAGCCATTCTTCGCGGGTCTGGGCATCTACGACGCCAAGGTCAACGACAAACTCGCGAAAGGTCTGCTGTTGTCTTCGCCCCGGTGGGGTAAGCTCTTCTGTGACGAGACGGCCGTGAAATTCGTTTTCAATAATAATCGCGCTCTGGATTTTTCCCTCTTCGAGAAGCATTTTGTACTCTTTGTAGCTGAGTACGACATCGCTGGAGGGGTCGCTGCCAAAAAATTTGGAAGCAAAAATGGCAACCAGGACAAAAAATATCCAGAAAGCCAGTGGTTTTGAGATGTGCCGCCAGGGCCGCTTGCCATTCTCCGAAGCCCCATTGCGATCAGCATTATCCCGATTGAGCACTGACAGGTTGGGGCGCCGCTCTTTTTTTTCTTCAGGCGCGTCATCTTCAGGCTGTGTGGGAGCGCGATCAGGCGTCTCGTCGGATGACTGTGTTTCTTCATCCGGTTTCGAGTCCCTGTCTTTGGGGTCGGTCATAAATGCCTCTTTTCGCATTGTGTGATCATGCTGCTATACGTTGCTTTGAGCACGCACCGGGTATCTGGCGTGATCGGTGCGATCTGTGAACGCCGAAGGCCAACGACCCACAGAATGGTCGCACCACTCACCAGCAGTGGTATTTCACCACGCAGTGGGCGGGGTATTTTGCTGTCGCCGAACAATCTGCTGACTTTTTTTTTCCCCTGCATGCCAAACGGGTGAAACCAGTCGCCCGGCCTGGGTGAACGGAGATACAACGCCCGGTTGGGAAGTTGATCCAGGTCAAAAAAGACGGTGTGTTTCGCTGTCTTTGAACTGCTGTGGCAGTTGTACACCGTTCGCAGGTGTTCATGGTTGACCCGTTTTAATATGTTTATTGAGAATTTGCCGTTGATATCGAGCGGCACATCGGGTTCAACCAAAAAGCAGTAAGCTCGGGCGGGTTGGGTTATAATGAGTGTGTCCTGTGCGCGATAAGCTGAGATTTCTGGCGTTATTTGAATGCTGTTTCCAGGAGTGGAAGCAATTTCGAGAATGCGTTCAACAACCTGAAAACGCGCGGCTTCGGCACTGGCCTGGAGGGCAAAGAGCACCTTTCGAATCAGACGACGCCGAAGTGATATATGATAACCGAAAAATCGCTTAACATCAAGGATAAATTTTCGACTATCGCGGTACAGGAGGGTTTCTGAAAGTGCCTGTTCCGCAATGTTTTCGAGGTGTGCATCGTCATTCTGCAGCAGGGTTGCCGAGCGTGAAAGGAGATCTTCTATTTGGGGATTATACGCCTTTTGCAGGTGGGGTATCAGGTCTGTGCGAATGCGATTGCGCAGAAATTTTGGATCGCTATTTGTTTCATCGCGCAGCACCTGCAAATTGCGACTGCGTACATAAGATTCAATTTCCGATCTGGAAATTGAGAGCAAGGGACGCATCCAGCAGGTTTCTGAAATTGGACGCATGCCTCCCAATCCGGTGAGCCCTGCACCTCGAACAAGGCGCAATAGAACGGTTTCTGCCTGATCGCTTTTTGTATGGCCAAGCGCGATCTTATTTGCGCCGGTTTTTTGTTTTACGGTGTCGAGAAATGCTCGCCGTGCATCGCGCGCTGCTTCTTCGAGAGATTGCTTTTTATTTTTTGCTCGCTGCAGGACATCTTCCTTTCCGATATAGACGGGATAGTTTCGGGCGATCTGTTTGACAAACGCGGCATCGCTTTCGGCATTGGGACGAAGTTGATGATTGAGATGCGCGATATAAAGTGTGAGGTGCCATTTTGATTTGAGGCGGTGGAGCAGATCAAATAAGGTGACGGAGTCGGGACCACCAGATAGGGCTACGACTACCCCATCACCTGGCGTGAGGAGGCGTTCTTGTTGGATATAGGCTTCAACGCGATGTAGAATATCCAGGGGCATGCCGAGTTCCATTTTGCGAGTGTTTGGACGCGCGAATAGCGTCTGAAGTTTCTCTGGTAAATATAAAAAAATCGGCTGTGGATTTACAGCCGATTTTTACGCTTGTGACTAAAAGTAGGTATTGAGGCGCATTTCCACGCCTTTGAAGGGGAGTACCAGATAGCAGGTCCCCGATGTACAGGCGGTACCTCCTCGCCGTTCACCCACAAAGAGGACGGCGTCGTAATGCGTGCCAAACCGCGCATTGATGTTGAGAGATACGAAGGTGCGGCTGCCGGTTTCGATGTCGAAAGTTTCTGGACGGTCAACTTCAAAAGGATCAGTCGTGTGATCGACGACAAGGGCTGCGCCAAAACCGCGCGCGTGTTGTGCGGAGAGCGCGCCATAAGTATTCGAAAAGTACGGGTCATCTTTAAAATGGACGGCGCTTTGATACTGGAGGTCGAGGCCAAGGGTATGGCCTCGGTCGGTTGTGGTTTCAAAAATCGCGCCGCCTGTGCGGTGGCTGTCGATGCTTTCGATGTCGTCTTTGCCCCAGTTAAAAAAGAAGGTGGCGGTCAGGTTGTCAAATTTATACAGGTCAAAAGAGAAGTGTCTCTCTTTAAAAAAAGTCTGTACCGTCGGAGCCAAATCATTGCGTGCGTGACTGATATTGACGGTGAAATTGCCCAGGCTCAGTGGCGTATAAGTGCCTTCGATTTGATAGCCTTTTTCGCTGGCGAGTAGCAGTACATGTGTGTTTCGGTTGAGCAAAGAAGCGGTGTGTTCGCGGATGAGCGATGGGGGGTCATTGAAGTGGAGGTGCATGTTGTCGTAATTTTTGTATTCAACACTCAACCCCAGTTGGTTCCAGCCCACATTGCCCGATAAGTAGAGGGCAGATCCTTTTTCGTTGTCTTCACGCCGTGCATATTCGCCTTCGCGTTGTGCGTATTCGCCGTAGAAGCTGCCGTATAGACCGGCTTTTTGCAGAATATTAGAAAGGTCGAGGTCGGCAAAACCAGACCAGGCCCAGTTTTTGTCGATGAGGGAATCTCTGGGGGTGATGTGGACGCCTGTACTGCCAATTTTGAGGTTGGAAGTAAGTCTGATGGCGAGTTCGCCGCCCGTGACCCAATCTCCTCGACGAGAAATACTGCGTGGCGGGGTGCCGGATTTGGCACCTGGTGGAATATCGCTGAGTGCGGATCGACCGATGAGTGCTCTGGCTACTACGCGATTGCCAGTCCATGAGGCTGTGGCGCCTTCAAGATCCTGGGTTGGGGCATAGCGCAGGCGATAAATGGGGCTTTCGAGCACGACACCGGGCAGTTCAAATGCGCGAAGTGTGAGGCCCCGCCCGAGAATTGCGTAGTAATTGCCGATTTCCACATTCGCAACACCATGGTTCCACCGCGCGTATTTCTGCGTGATTTGATACGTTTCACGATCTGCGCCCCAGGTGTTGTAAACTTCTGCTCTTAAACCAACCTGCAATCCCTTTTGCGTAAAGTCGAGATTCAGCTGATTGTAGGCTGTAGAGATGGATGTGGAGTCAGATCCAGGTATTTCACCGCGCTGCATTTCCGTCAATCCCGTGACGGTGATTTGTGCAGAGATGGGGGATGTGAAGAGCAGGACGAGGAGCAGGCTACTTGCTTTCATCTGGGGTTTCCTTTTTTTCTGATGCTTCCTTTTCTTCCGATGCTTCTTTTTCCTTGGATGCTTTCTTTTCGGGTAACAGGACTTCTAAAGCGTCGATGATGGCTTTCCCATCGGATAAGCCGGCCTCTCGCAATACAATTTCCCTGTCTGGAGCAATGAGAATTGTGGTGGGCAGGGCGCGAACTTGCATGCGTTGCATAACCGATCCATCGGCGTCAATGGCGATTGGGAATGTGATGTTGCGCCCTCGCAAAAATGGGCGAATGCGGTTTTGTCCACGGGGGCCATCTTCGTTTACGCCGAGAACGGTGAGTCCTCTGTCGGCGTATTTGGCGTGGATTTCTTCGAGCTTGGGCATTGCTTTGATGCAGGGTTTGCACCACGTGGCCCAGAAGTCGAGTAACACAGGACCTTTTTCGAGGAGGGCAGTTAGTTGTACCCGCTCGCCACTGAGGCCCGGCAGGTTGAAATCGGGGGCTTCGGTTGCGCGGACAGATGATGAGATGAGAAGGCAGAGCGATAATGCGAGAAGTTTTTTCATGAGATAACCTCTGGGAAAGTGTGAAGTGTGGAGTAGCTGAGCGTTGTATGTTATACGTAAAGGCGGTGCCTATGTTCCCGCCAGTTGTTGTAAGAGCAACCAACCGATATAAAATATGCCGAATTTTGCGTTTGAAGTGAAGAATTATTTTGAGATGTTGGTGTAAACAGATAACACCTGTTCTTAAACAAATCCGTGTGCGAAAATAGGGACGGTGAAAAAACAATGGTGTAAAGGTGGGATGTAGGGTTATTTTATTTAACTCATCAGATCAGAGAATACTGCAAATCCCCAAGAGAGAATAAACATGCGTTCGCTCCATGTACAAATCCTCATCGCGTTGATCCTCGGCGCAATAAGTGGCGTGCTATTAGGTGAATCCGTTCTCCACTTTGCCTTTTTGGGAACCCTCTTCCTCAAGGGCCTTAAAATGATCATGGTTCCCCTGATCGTCGCTTCCATTGTTTCAGGGGTGGTCGGCATAGGCCAGGTCGGTCAGTTTGGACGCCTGAGTGCTCAGACTTTTACCTACTACCTGAGTACCAGCCTGTTGTCCATTATCACCGGCCTGGTATTGGTCAATGCCATAAGTCCAGGCAAAGGAGCACAGTTGCATTTGCAAGCGCCTCCTGAACAATTGGCCCATTCCATAGCTCAATTCGGCGATGGTCCCAAAGCCGCTCTTGAGCGGTTGTTGTTGGATATGGTGCCGGATAATGTATTCAAGGCCCTGGCGGAGGGACAGATTTTGTCCGTGATTGTCTTTTGCTTTCTTCTCGGATTTGCCATTATCCGCTTGCCCGATTCGCACCAAGAACGTCTGCGTGGGTTTTTCCAATCGGCTTTTGAAGCTATGATGCAAATAACTCATTTTATTATTCGTCTGGCACCCATCGGCATTTTTGCCCTGGTTGCCAAAGTTGTTGGCACCACCGGCCTGTCGATTTTTGCCAATTTGGGGCTGTACGCCTTCACTGTCTTTGCTGGTCTGGTCGTCCACGCGGCGATTATTCTGCCGCTTGTGCTCTATTTTTTCGGTGGCATATCGCCTCTATCCCTTCTTCGCGCCATGAGTCCGGCTCTTCTCACGGCTTTTTCTACCAGTTCTTCTTCGGCGACCTTGCCCATTACCATTGAATCGCTGGAACAACGCGCTGGCGTTTCCAACCGCACTACCAGTTTTGTCGCGCCGTTAGGAGCTACTATCAATATGGACGGTACAGCCCTATTCGAATGTGTTGCCGCCCTGTTTATTGCTCAAGCATATGGGGTTGAGCTGGGATTTATCCAGCAATTCCTGGTCGTTCTTACTGCTTTGTTGGCTTCTATCGGCGCGGCCGGTATTCCTATGACGGGGCTGGTTATGCTTTCTATTGTCCTATCCTCTGTGGGATTGCCTCTGGAGGGGGTTGGCCTGATCATAGCTGTGGATCGCATTCTGGATATGTGTCGCACCACTGTCAATGTCTGGAGCGATTCGTGTGGCACTGCCCTGATAGCCCGTTACCAGGGCGAAAACGCGCTCGCGTCAAAACACTGACACTTACTTTGGAGGTTGTTATGGTTTCGATAGGTATTATCGGATTGGGATTTATGGGTATGACGCATTATCGGGGGATTCGGAATGTGCGTGGAGGTAAGGTGGCTGCGATATGCACGCGCAGTCCCAAAAAGCGGGCGGGAGACTGGCGGGGTTTGGGAGGCAATTTTGGCGAGCCGGGGGGTGTGGAAGATCTTTCGGGTATTCGCACGTATGAGAAGATTGATGATTTGCTATCGGATGATTCTATTGATCTGGTCGATATTTGTTTGCCGACGTCACAACACTGCGAGGTTGCGATCGCTGCGATGCGCGCGGGCAAGCATGTGCTGGTCGAAAAGCCCATTGCGTTGAGTCTGGAGGATGCCGACCGCATGGTGCGGGTTTCCGAACAGACGGGAAGGTTGATGATGGTGGCACAGGTTTTGCCCTTTTTCCCGGAGTTTGCCTATCTCAAGCAGGTGGTCGATGGCGGGGAATACGGCAATGTGCTCGGTGCGCATTTTAAGCGCGTTATTTCGCAGCCCAATTGGACGGCGGCTTTTGGCAATATGGAAAAGAGCGGGGGACCGGGCGTCGATTTGCATATTCACGATACGCATTATATCCTGGTGCTGCTCGGTCGGCCAGATCAGGTGGTGTCTTCGGGCAGGCTGGTGCGAGATCGGTATGTGGAATATATTTCGACGAGTTATCAATATGACAGCCGGCCGGATTTGTGCGTGACGTGTGCTTCGGGTGCTATTTCTCAGCAGGGCAGGGCGTTTACACACGGGTTTGAGGTTTATATGGAGCGGGCTACGGTGCTTTTCGAGTTTTCGACTCTGGGCGGCAAGCCGGTTGTGACGATGCCTGTGACCTTGCTTACGGATGATGGTGAGGTGCGAGTACCGGATTTGGGCGATGCAGATCCCGTTGTGGCATTTACCAACGAGATTCAAGCTGCGGTAGATGCTGTGGAAAGCGGGGAGGTTGCCAGAGAAATTTCTGGTGAAAGTGCCGCTGACGCGCTTCGTCTGTGTTTTGTGGAGGTTGAGTCGGTAAGGCGCAGGCAGGCGGTGGCGGTGTGAGGAGGGGCGCATTCTATATCGGCTACAAAAAAAATAGGGGCGAACATACAGTTCGCCCCTGTGCTGATTCCGCTTTTAACGCATTCTCACCTCTGCTACAGGTGTTCCCGCTGCCCCGTCGAGCATGAGACTGCTCGCTCTGGCAAGGGTGGCTGATATGTTTTCGAGGCTTTGGCCGTCGAAGGATTGACCGCCAATGATTTTGGGGCTGATAATGAGTGCCTGGCCAGCAGGTTCATCGAATAGGGCGAATGTCACGCCGCTGCCATAGCGCGCCATAGCGCTCATTGTGTCGTGAAATTGGGAGATGGTCTGGGTAGAGACATCGCTGGCTTTCATTTCGATGAAGACAATATCGGGAAGTGCGGCATCCATGGCTTTTTGCGCGACCTCGGTGATGAATGCGCTACCGAGCTTGCGGCTTTCTTCGCTGTCCATCAATACGCCGGATACCAGCCGCCCAAATGCCTCATCTTTGATGACTTTTTTGAGTTTGAGAGCTTCCGGGGTCAGCTTGGGTTTGACCATGCGGTCGATATACCGCTGCGATTTGCCCTGTTTTATGGCTGTGCCGAGTTGTTCTTCTATGGTGCCTGCGATTTTTTCGAGGCTGGGTGCGTTGACGGCAGAAGGGCTGTATCTGGTACCATAGCCCTTGGCTTTGCTAACTATGGGGGGGATTTCTTTTTCCCCAGACTGGTAGAAAGCCAATGTGCGCGTATGGGTTTTGTCCTCGACGGCTTTGTTGTGATATTCAAATAGCGAAGGGACTTTGAGATTTTTGCCTTTGATTGCATTGGGTGAAGCCGTTTGAACGGTGGTCATCCAATCGCGCGATTTTTTGCCGTAGTCGATATTGTTAAATAATGCCCCTCTGTACGTCAGATAGGCGGGGATATTCGATCCCGACCCCGATCCGGTGACCGCAATGATGACCACGCCTTTGGGCAAGCCCTGGTCTGGTAGGACAAAAGATTCGAAAGCGTGTTCGATCATGGCGTATTGAGCAGGTGTAAAGTCGGTGATATTCAGACTGGGACCTCCGCGTCCACCTCCACCACCGCGTGCTCCTTGCCCCTGGCGTCCCTGCCCACCACTGCGTGCTCCTTGCCCTTGCCCTCGTCGGCCTCCCTGTCCGCCACCGCGCACTCCTTGTCCCTGGCGCTCCTGTCCACCACCGCGTGCTCCTTGTTGCCCCCGACGGCCCTGTCTGCTGCCCTGCAGTGCCTGAAATTCGCGCAAGATATTGCCGAATACCGCGTTAAATTCCTGGCGATCGGTGTTGAGGATTTTGCGAAAGAAGAGTTCGAGTTGTTGGTGACGAACGGGAAACAGATCGTCCCATTTTTTAGCCTGATCGAGTATGTACATCTGTATGGGGGCTGGCATTTGGTTGAGAATCTGCGCGTTGGCTTCGAGGAGTTTTTGGGCATCCCAGGGGTATTCGGCAAATTGTCTGCGTTGCTGGGGGCTCAAATCCGCGCGTCCACCCCCTCCGCCGCCGCGTCCACCACCGCCACGTCCACCCCCTCCGCGCTGTGCGTAAATATCTGACAGGTCTAAGGTGCATAGTGCCGCGCCCATCAGTAAGATCGATAGCCATCTTGAAGGTCGCATGGTTGCCTCCCGTGTGAAGAGATGACGCGTTTTCATACATCGTTTCAAAGATTTTTGTCGAGCCAGTCCAGGGCGGTTGTCCACGCGTTGCCCTGGGCGAGTAAATCGAGTCCACGCCCCGTTCCCTGGAAGCCGACCACGGCAGTAACTCCCCGGGTCAATTCAGACATGGTTTGGGATGTGGTGTAGGCATATCCATCGCCAAAAGCCGCGAGATAGAGGATATTGCGCGGTGCAAAACCGGGGATATTGGTGCCGGTGAGGACTACCTGAACCTGGTTCCCGAGAAAGTTGGGCGAAACGGATACGGTCGCTTTGATATCGGAAAACAAACCCGCGCTTACAAAGGCGATATCGGCACCGAGGTCTGTACCGATGACGCCGATGCGATTGGGGTCGGCTTCTGAGCGGGTTTTGAGAAATGCAATTGCAGCGACGACATCGAGCGGCATCTGGTTGACGTCATCAATGGAAAAGTTCTGGATTGTGACCGGTTGTCCATTGCGGAAGATGCTGTTGCCATGTCCTCTAAGGTCAAAGGCGAGTGCCAGATAGCCCCGCTCGGCAACGAGTTCGGGAACAAAATCTGCCCATTGAACGTGATTTTCGTTAAATGGGTGGAGCAGGATGACTGCAGGGCGAGGCGTGGGGTGATTGGGAGAAGAAAAGAGCGTGCCAAATAACAGAAATCCGTCTGGCGTTTGAAATTGTACGGGTTCCAGACGCGCGTGTTGGGCGGTGAGGCCGGATTCAGTAGGCGTCGGCGCAGTGGTGCTGCCGCCGCATCCGATTAAAAATATTGCGATCCACAGGTATTGGCGCATGATATTATCCTTTGAGCTATTTTATTTTTGACTATTGTAGATAGATGTTTGTTCCTCGGAATAAGGGGAACATAAGGCAATTGAACTATAATAGCAAGCGAGCAAGCAAGCATACCCCATTTTAAGGAGGAAAGATGCCAGAATTTACGCGCTATGATTTGATTCTGATGGCGATTACCGGAGGACTTTTTATCGTGGGATTGTGGTGTACGATTTTTGCCTTTCTCTATGGTTTTATGAAGCGCTTAGATCAGATTATTTTGCTGTTGAAGCAGGCGAATCGAGATGCCGATGAGGCTTCTTGAGACCGGTTGCCAATTTCACTTTGGGCATTTATATTGGGCGAAATAGTTCTCAAAAACAAATTCAGAAAGGACACTGAATGGGCAAACCGAATATTTTGATGATTATAACTGATCAGCAGCGATGGGATGCGCTGAGTTGTGTGAGCGATTGGCTGGAGACGCCCAATATGGACCGCATTGCAACAGAGGGCGTGCGGTTTTCAAATTGCGTGACCAATTCGCCGGTGTGTATTCCAACGCGGTTGAGTCTGGCTACCGGGCACTATCCGCACAATACAGGCGTGTGGGATAATCAGAACCACACGCTATCGCCAGATTGTCCAACGTGGATGCAGGCGGTGCGCGATGCGGGGTATCGCACGAGTCTGTTTGGCAAGACGCATTTACATCCGCACGGAGGCGATTTGAGAGATCGCGAGCATTTGATGCACAGTTATGGACTTGATGATGTGGATGAGATTGGCGGGCCAAGGGCGAGCGCGCGATGTTTGTCGTACATGACGGCGATGTGGGAAGAGAAGGGGTTGTGGGATGCGTATAAGGCGGATTTCGATGAGCGTTTTAGCAATAAGCCCTGGGTGACGCGGCCATCGACATTGCCTTTTGATGATTATGCGGATGTGTATGTGGGGCAGCAGGCAAAGAAGTATCTGGCGGGATATGACCGCGATCAGCCGTGGTTTTGCTGGGTGAGTTTTGGGGGGCCGCACGAACCTTGGGATACGCCAGAGCCCCATTATAGCCGGTACAATCCGGAGGATATGCCCGATCCGGTTGTGGCGCCAGATGATGATCGCGAGCGCCCACGGGGTTTGTTGGACGCCAAGCAAAAGATACCGTTTGAACCGGGGGAAGAGAAATTGTTGCGCGCAAATTACGCGGGCAATGTCGCGTTGATCGACGATCAGATTGGCGAGATTTTCGATGTGATTGAACAGCGCGGCGAGATGGATAATACGGTTGTTGTGCTGATGTCGGATCACGGCGAGATGAATGGGGATTACGGTTTTATTTATAAGAGCAATCTTTTAAATGGTGCGGTGCGGGTTCCCCTGCTGATTCGCACGCCCGAGACAGCGAGTGGTGATGTCGCTGGTTCGGTGTGTGATAGTCCGATTGAGTGGTTTGATGTGGGACCGACGCTGGTCGAGCTTGCAGGTGGTGAACTCGACTTCAGGCAGTTTGCCAAATCGGCCTGTCCCGTTCTCGAAGATCCGACGCGAGAACACCGCACAGAAGCGATATCGGAATACGGCGGGGAAATTATGTTGTTGAATCGCGAATGGAAAATCGCGCTGAATCGCGAAGGGCAGCCCTATTTGCTTTTCAATGTGCAAGAAGATCCCGATGAGGTGAATAATCTCGCGGGTTTGCCCGAGATGGCCGAGGTTGAGAATCAACTGCGTCTGCGGATTCTCGATCGCGTGGCTTCGTCACAGGTTTTGTCAGGGGCGCATTTTGCGTTGGGGACATGAGGTGAGAGTATGTTTGAGGGTAAGCCACATATCATTTTTATCATTACCGATCAGCAGCGTTTTGATACCATTCATGCGTGGGGATATGATTATATGGTTACGCCCACGCTGGATCGGCTCGCGCGTGAGAGTGTATCGTTTCGCCAGGCGTATTGTCCCGGTGCGACGTGCGTGGCGTCGCGGGCGGCGATTTTTACGGGTATGTACCCGCATACGACGGGCGTTTATAGTTTTGATCACTGGGCAAATCACCGCAACTGGGTGCAGGATTTATCGGATGCGGGCTACTATTGCGTGAATATTGGCAAGATGCACTTGACTCCGCGTGATATTCCCGGCGGATTTCACGACCGCGTTATTGTGGAAAATCCCACCAATAAGGCGCTGGACGGCGGTGGGGCAGATGACGATTGGGGCAGGTATATGACGTTTCACAATGTGAAGCGGCCCAATGATCGCAATAAGGCAGATCCCGAGTGGCTCAACAAATGTCAGGGGGTTGTGTGGCACGAGGAGGAGCGCTTTCACAGCGATGTGTTTATCGGCAATTCTGCGTTGAACTGGATTCGCAATCACCAGGGTGATAAACCGCTGTTTTTACAGATCGGTTTTACGGGACCTCACGAGCCTTGGGATCCCTTGCCGCGTCATCTGGATCTGTATTGCGATCGAGATATGCCGCCGTGTGTGAAGCGCGATGGGGAATTGGAGGATAAGCCGCCGCAACATGCGGCGCATCTGGATATGCACGCGACGACTGATCACGAATCGCAAATCGATTTGCGCGGGCGTACAGATGATGAACTCGCCGAGATGAAGCGGCATTATTACGGGAATATTTCGACGGTTGATGAAAAGCTGGGCGAGATTATGGATGCTCTGCAAGCGCGGGGGTGGTTGGAGAATAGTTTGTTGATTTTTTGTTCCGATCACGGCGAGATGCTGGGCGACCACGGGTTGGCGTATAAGTGGTTAATGTACGATCCGATTGTGCATATTCCGCTGATGATTCGCACGCCGCAGTCTGTTGATCGTCCGTGCGAAACGCGCGATCTGGTTTCGCTTATGGATCTGGGTCCGACGATTTTAGAGGCTGCGGGAGTAGCTGTTCCGACCTATTTGGAGGGCCGCTCTTTGATGCCGTATTTGAATGGGGAGACGCCCGTGCCTCGAAAATACGTTTTTTGCGAGGATAATTATCAGATTATGATGCGGTCACAGACCCATAAGATGGTGTATTATATCGGGCAAGCAGAAGGCGAGTTGTATGATTTAGATCGCGATCCCGGAGAGTTGTGGAATGTTTGGGATAGGTCTGAATACGCCGATGTGAAAGGCGAGATGTTCACAGATTTGCTCAGTTGGATGGCGACGAGCAATTATTACAATGCCGGATACAAACGCCAGCGCAGCAAGCAATACGGCATGCGATGGCCCTCGGAAAATGATGCGTATTTGCACGGGCGCAAAGGGCAACCAAAACCCCGGGTTGTCGATTTGTAGAGGGTGATATACAATTTATGCGCGTGATTACTGAATTTCCCCGATCTGTTCGGGAGATTGAGCATATCTGGATTCCCCTGTCAGATGGTACGCGATTGGCCGCGCGCATCTGGTTGCCAGAAGATGCAGAACAAAATCCCGTGCCGGGTATTCTGGAATATTTGCCGTACCGCAAAAGCGATGGTACTGCTGTACGGGATTCGGTGCATCATCCCTATTTTGCCGGTCATGGATATGCCTCAATCCGCGTGGATATCCGGGGAAGTGGCGATTCTGAGGGCGTGCTTTTAGATGAATATTTGCCGCGAGAACAAGAAGATGCGCTCGAGGTCTTGTCCTGGATTGCAGCGCAACCCTGGTCAACGGGCAAGGTGGGCATGTACGGCAAGTCGTGGGGTGGGTTCAATGGGTTGCAGGTCGCTGCACACCGGCCTTCTGAACTCAAAGCTGTAATCAGTTTGTGTTCGACCGATGATCGCTACGCAGACGATGTGCATTACAAGGGGGGATGTGTGCTGGCGTCTAAGATGCTGTATTGGGCATCGACGATGCTGGTCAATTGTGCTTTGCCACCCGATCCCAAAAATGCAGGTGATAAATGGCGTGAGATGTGGTCTGATAGGCTGAATCATCTCGCGCCATTTGTCGATATATGGATGGCGCATCAGATGCGCGATGCCTACTGGAAACAGGGATCGGTGTGTGAAAATTTTTCTGCGATCACATGCGCGGTTTATGTTGTTGGTGGGTGGGCAGATGGCTATACCAACGCGATTCCCCGATTGCTCGAAGGATTGTCCTGCCCAAAAAAAGGGCTTATTGGTCCCTGGGCGCACCAATTTCCCGAACGAGGGACTCCCGGTCCTGCGATTGGGTTTTTGCAGGAATGTTTGCGGTGGTGGGATTACTGGTTGAAGGGGATAGATACCGGCATTATGGAAGAGCCTGTATTGCGCGTGTGGATGCAGGAGAGTAAAAAGCCAGCCGCCAATCACAAGACCTGGCCGGGGTTCTGGATAGAAGAGCCTATCTGGCCCCGTGGTGAAGTGCGCGAATATCCGTTGGGCATGGACGGATCGCTCGGCGAAGAACCCCGGCAGGTGGGCGATATGGTTATTTCTGGAACGCTGGCACACGGACAGGATTCTGGAAATTGGTGTCCAATGGGTGTTATAGGTGATTATCCGCCAGATCAGCGTGCAGAGGATGGGCGGTCTGTGATCTTTACATCGCTACCTTTAAGGGAGCCGCTTGATATTCTGGGTTTTCCCGAAGTGTCTATGCGCTTGTCAGCGAATAGGGAACGCGCGCTCATATCCGTGAGATTGTGTGAAGTTTTTCCAGACGGCACATCAGCACTTTTGAGCTGGGGGGTGCTCAATCTGGCGCATGGCGAAGCGCACGAGGGAGCCAGATATCTCAAATCCGACGAGATATTTGATGTCGCGGTGAGACTCGATGCCATTGGTTGTCGCATATCTGAAGGGCATGCACTGCGCGTATCTTTATCGCCCGCGTATTGGCCTCAGGCATGGCCGTCACCTGAGCCGGTGACTTTGCGACTTAATGGTGGGTGTTTGCGTTTGCCTATATGGTCTGGTCAAGCTCTGAAAGCACCTTATGATGATCCCGAAGGTGCCTGTGAACTGAAACACAGCGTGCTTCGGAAGTCGGGGCGGTTTCCCGTTGGACATTGGCATGGGGTTGATGAAAAACTGATTTATGAGGTTTTGACGGATGGTGGGCGTTTGCGGTTTGAGGATGGGCTTAAGTTAGATGAGTGGGCGAAAGATCTGTGGGAAATAGAAATGATGGATCCACTTTCAGCGACCGCGAAGTGTGAGCGAAAAATTGAACTCGTTAGAGGCGCGTGGCGTGTTCGGGTAGAAACGCAGAGTGACATGCGCTGTGATGAGAGACTATTTTATCTGACGAATAAAGTTGTGGTCCATGAAGGTGAAAAGGAGATTTTTCATCGCGATTGGCACAGTGAAATACCGCGTGAGGGATGTTGACGGTAAAGCGGACAACTTAAAAAAATAAAGTTTGGCGGCAGTCTCCCAGGCATTACACGGGTGACCATGTCGTCGATTAAGACTTGTGCCTTTTGGATAGTCGTATATATTTTTGATCATAGATTTGCTAACGTTAATCAATGTTACACAGAGGTGGTCATCTTGAAAAAAACAACTCCTATGGTACATCGCGTTCCTTTAACCGAGGCCCGCACCAATTTGGGACAGATCGTAAGGCGGGCACATCTCAATAACGAGTGTTTCATCCTGGAAAAAAACGGTATTCCCATTGCTGGTATTATGGACATAGATGATATGGAAGATTGGTTAGAACTCCAAGATTCCGAGATGCAAGAGCAGATTGCGGAGGGGTATAAAGAATATCGACAAGGCGAAACCAGACCTCTGGATGAATTTTTGTCTGAACTACATGCTGGCGACGACCCCAAAAAAGTAAAAACGCATTCATAGGCACTATCTATAATGCCGCAACCGTTTCTTATTCGTACTTCATCCCGATTTCTGCGCGATGCCCGAAAACGCCTTAGACAACATCCCGAACTGGTGGAAGTCCTTGAGGGGTTACGTGTCATTCTCGGCGAGGATCCCTACAATCGCACGAGGCAATACCATATTAAAAAACTCAAGGATATAAAACCGGGAGAGGGCCAGTGGCGCATTCGGCATGGCGACTATCGTCTGCGTTACGATATATTTGGACAAGAAGTCGTCCTATACTCTTTTCGCCATCGCAGAGAAGTGTATTGACACCGATCAGGGAAAACAAAAAAAGCCCTCCTGTCTTTTTCAGGAGGGCTTTTGATATTACAATCCATCAGATTGGAGTTCAAGGTCTCAGGGCAGGACCCTGGCAATCGCCTGAAGTAGTATCGAAATACGAGGATCATCAATTATGTATCCACCTATAAACGACATCCACCCCGATACGAACAGGGCGGTCATAACACCGGGATAAGACAGAATTTTTTTTACCATGTCGCTACCTCCTTTAATAAAACGAAGAAGGCGATCGACGAGGGTATCCTGCACCGCACGATGTAGTGCCCTGAGACCTCGAACAACTTCCCGTCTTTCTGTTGGATTTTATTGGTGTTTCTAATATGCGCCGTCAGGTCAGCGGACACAAGAAAAAAAGCTCCGATCCTTAAAATCTGAAGGTCTGATTTTATAGGAGCGAATCTTGAGATTCAGACTCCAGCTAGTTCAGCCCCAATGCTTTGAATGCAGCTATCCGAAGGTCACCAAAGAAAATCGGGTCCACATTCTCCAGAACATCAGCACTGACATCAAAGAAGCTACGCTTATTCTCTATGGGAATAAGCGCTTTCTTTGCACCGTTATCCATCGCCACTTGAAGTGGCTCAACAAGCGAGCGCACAGGTTTGAGGTTGCCTTGGATGCTCATATCTCCGAGTACCAGAAGACCTGGGATCGGCGCTGTTTTGCGTAGAATTGAAAATGCGGCAACAAAGAAGGCGACTCCAACTTCGGCTTCTATCCGGTTTCCAAGAAGATCAATAGCTTCTACGTGAAAATCGGAGATATCGACCTCCTGTCCGACGCCAAAGGTTGTTTTATTAGACAACAGATAGCTGAACGCTCGTTGAATGGATTCCTTCATTGAACCGCTAACACCACCCGCCATGCGTAACTTTCCTGTTCCGGAGGAAGTACTGACTTCGATGCGATAAAGACCCACTGTGCCGTCGCCACTCACGGAGGCGGAATAGATCGTCCCGGCGGGGAGTGGCTCAGCTGAGATTAGATCCTGGCCCCCTTGTTCAGGCACACCAACAAATCGCTCTTCACCCGTTTCGTTGACTGCATAGCTGAAAGAGGTATGGTAATATTCAAACGAGCCCATTTTTTTTAGCTGTTCTTTCACTCTTCTGCGACCTTCGAGCGCAAAAATTACAATTTCTTCAAGATCTTCTGCGGAGACTTCTCCGTGAGGGTGTAGAATCTTTATCATTCCAGAGGCTGAGCGCCGAACGGCCTTTCGGTCACGTGCGTTCAGATGACTGCCCAATGAGAAGTCACGGTCGATAATCTCAGTGAAGTTATGCTTTCGCAACTCGCGGAGAGCCTCGGCCAGATAATCCACGACAAAGCCATAGTGATCTGTAAAGTGCTCGTTCTGCATCTTAGGCACTTCCCAGCCGGGCAGATAGAAGTGCAGCCGATCGATGAATGCCATATCATTGCGGATGATATCCGGCATGGGTTCAAAGAGATGTCCTGTCTGCACCATCACATCCACAGGCAGCTGCGTATTGCCAAACATTGCCACACTGGCATAGCCTGCTTTGGCTTCCTGCCCGCGTTGAAATTGGCCGGACTCACAATAAGTTTTCATCGTGGTGATAACTTCCTTCGACATTTTCTGTAAGTCGGCCACCTCATCAAAACCGACCACATCCCAAATTTCGACCATACCCTTCTGGCGCCCGCTCATATGGCCAAATAAATTGGCCACCGTCGTTGGGCCGGTCAGCAGTGCAGTATAAGGGGATAGTTCTTGTACAGCGTAGCTTTTTCCTGTACCACGGGGACCGAGTTCGACAAGATTGAAATTTCTTTCGCACAGTGGGATGAGTCGGGTTAAAAACAGCATTTTGAGCCGTTGTTCCATTTCCATTGGCTCGTAGCCTATGCTACGCATCATGAAATCAATCCATTCATCGGTGGTAAATTCTGCACGGCATCTGCGGTATTCGTCCAGGTCAAATGTTGCGAGTTGAATAGGTGTGAGCTTGTCAATCCAAAATGGATATTTACCTCGGTTTTCCTCGTCATAGGAAAAGCTCATTTCAACCTGTGCCCATATTCCACCGGTGAGCAGCCGATCATAATCGCGCACATAGTGATCGGGAATATGTACAAAGCGATGTCCAAAATTCGTGACATCAGCCCAATAGTTGGAATCCACCAAACGCACCTTTACTTTATCGATAAATGTGTGTTTGCCCTGTTCTTTGACTTTACTCTGGGCTTTAGTCGCCTCGTCGGGCCGGATGTAGTTGTTTGCAAGCGTATCATTGACGACCTGCAGCCCCATCTGGATGGCCATCTCATCGGAAGAAGCACAGTATTTTCCCAGCAAGTATTCCAGCACAAACACAGGGACATTGGCGCCGACTTTGACTTTTCGCACCAGATCTTTTCGCACGACTTTACCTGCAAAGATGCGGTTTACTTTATCGTCCAGTAGGTCTCTTACCAGTGGTTCTTCCATTGCCATAGTTTATATCCCCAGGTTGATCGGGATGTCGGCTGATTGGGCCAGCACAGCATCGGTTTTTGGATCCTGTACGACAATTTGCACGGTTTCACAATCATCTCGTATCAGCATCAAGCCGATACTGGCAGTTGTGCCAGGTTTCACGGCAACACACCCGGTGGTGCGGTCGAAATCGGCATCGATTGCCATGCCTGTCTGACCAACCTGCTCACCGCCAGAAAGTAAAATAAGACGCAATATAACAGGTTCCTGTTGGAACAGGTCTGATGCCACGGCGACTTTGACGCCAAAGGTACGGTTGGTTAATGTATGTGGACAGTCCTCCAAAGCGATTTCCAAGCTGGACGTTTCCTCAACAGAAGCAGGGAAACGTAGGCTGATGACCGGCACAAGCATTTCCTGTAGGCTGATGCCTCCGTGGTGGTAGCTCAAGCCACCTTGCGTGCTAAAAACAGCGGTTCCGGTCGGAAAAATTACATCCAGGTCGGTGTTATAACCCAGTTCAGTGCCCATCACACGAACGGTTCCAGACGGGGTTTGTCCGCCACGGCCCATCCAGCAGCGTCGATGAATACTGGCCGTATCACCACCCGGTGGATCCATGCGCATATCTTCTTCTTTTCGGCTTGAAAAAAGGTGTCCGTGGTCGGCGGTGATAACAAACTGCTCAATCCCTAAACCCGCTAATTTGCGAACGGCACGGGCGATATTGCCGATGGTGGTATCCATCACCTGCCGAGCCAGCCAATCGTCATTGCTTTCGCCAAGGAAATCAATTTCTTGAGAACGAACGACAACGAGTGAGGCCTTCTCGACGGTTTTTTTTAATCGCCCCTGCGAAGTTTGAAGTAGCTTGCCGATGGGCATTTCAGCCACATCGGGTACTTTGGCTTTGAGAAACTTCAAACGGGTCTGAATGTTGGGCATTTGCACATCTTCTATACAGATCGTAAGCTTACCTTTGTTTACATCCACAGAGAAACTGGCCGATGCTCCAGGAAGCAATGCCGCCATGCCTACTGGGGTAATGGTTGGCAGAGCCGCCACGGCTGGCTGCAGGGTCAGATCCTGGCCATCTTGAAACTGCCGGGCGAGCTCCACGCCCATTTCGTAGCGCATGGCATCTACAAAAAAATAAGCCACTTGCTTGCTGCCTGAAGCCTTTACGACATCAGGATAAATGTGGGTTTGATGGCGTAGACTGGCCAGCGTCCATCCAGCTTGCTTTAGAGCTTTTGCAAATCCTACAGTCATCTGTTGAAGCAGTGTCTCATATTCTTTGCGGACCACGCCCAATGCCTGTTCGGCTTCGGGCTCTTCGTCCATTTTAGCAACCCAGGCCTCCAGGATACGGTGAGTTAGGTCAATTTGGTGCCATCCATCCGGTGCCGTGTAAGCCTGAGCCCAAGCATCGGGATCGGATTTCATTTTTTCGAGTTCCGGACGAACAGCAGAAATTTGTCGGCCAAGTTCAGCCATCAACCGACAGGCTTCCCACTGCGCCTGTCGTACCACATCCTGCTCAACCCAGAAACTTCGGCTGCGGCCTTCAACAATGTCCATTGCCCGATCATAGTCGCGGCTGGAAATGGCATCGGCACAATGATCTATCAGCAATTTTTCTTCAAATTGGAACGTATCAATACCCCTCAGGTCGTCTGCGCTGAGAGAAGCTCCGCTAAGTGCTAACCCCAGTTCAACTTGATTGGCCAGAGTTACATAGGCTTCAGCGTATCCTTCACGCAAAGTTTCAGCCACCAGCCGAATTCTGTCCAAATGATCCTTGGAGGGCAGTTTTGAGATCATATTAATAGATTCTGGAGGATCACCGCTCAGATCAGAACGAAATTCATTAACCAGCACATACTGTAAGGTTTTTCGTCTGGCGTCGGATAGTGCGGTATCTTCCTCTATTGCAAGTCCTAGGCGGGTCTCGATCAATTTTATCAACTCAGGAATGGCATCCTTTTCACCAATCACTCCATCTTGGCTGTCGTCGGCAAGCCAGGATACCAGCAATGACACAGCATCTTTGGACGTGCCAAATATCACCTTCAGCATTGATGCTGTTTCGCCCGTGTTTCCCTGTTCAAGAAAATGAACCACATCAGTGTAGGTCACATGCTCTGGCGCCAACAGATCGTCGATGACGCCATCGGTCATGGTCTGACGCAGACAGAATCTGGCCATACTTTTGAGTTTCCACTCAAAATACTCGCCTGCTCTTTCTAACTCCATCAGAACAGATCCTGTAAGATCGCGTGAAGCACCTGGCACATAGATCAGCATGGGAGCAGGATCGTCAACAGACACCAATGGTTCAGCCAAGATACGAACTTGGAAAAAGGATCCATCAAATTGGATTAGATACGTGGATAGCGCCTGTATCGTAACTTGAGGAATATCTCCATCATACACGGCCGACGCCATCAACGTGTCGATATAGGGCTGGAATCCAGCATCCGGATCATACCAGGTAACGACTCGCCGCTTCTGTAGATGTTTGAGAAGCTGCTGGCTGAGATAATCGTGAAAGGGGTTCATAACTATGTCCGTCTTGTTCGGCTTCGCCTACGACTACCTGCAGGGGCTGGGGCAGACAACAAATCATTGAGCGCATTTTTAACGGCTGAGGATGTACGCTCATCAATCAGTTTTTCAATTTCGCCTTTGGATACGTCGCGCGGATGCCACTTGCCATCTTCATCTTCTTCCCAGAATACCTCTTCCAAATCATGGGCAATCGCCAAGCTGCGATCCGTCGCGCACTTAGGTACTATACGCTCAGGCCACAAATGCATAGAAAGATGCGACCAATCATAATCACCTACCACAAGTTTATCCCAACATTTCTGACACTCTTTCTGCCAGATTCGATGTTGAGGCGTCAATCGCCAAAGTGGGGCAAAGTTAATGATTACGCCGTCGTTAAGGTTGGGATTCCAAAGCGGTGCAATGAGAGCAATCTCTTCACGAAAAGCACGGAGATCTTCGATAAAAGTCTCTTGTGTGTTGATATCCTTACGCTGGCTTGCTGTAGAATTTGGACCGGCCTCTTGGATGAGGTTAGTTAACTTACGCTCTTCGTGCTGGACCTTGGGAGTGACGTAGTCATTGAGTACTGCATAGAATGTGTCTTTTGTGAAGTGGTGGTAATAGAGCCAAGTTGAGTAACTTGCAGATGGTGTGGCAATTTGCCAGTAAATCGGAGCTCGTCTTGGACGAGAGGAAAAGTCCTTTATGTGATCATCGAAAAATCGTGTTCTGATATATGATCGCATTTCATCAGGGGATGAAATGCTCTGTGGGGCATTTTTCTCTTCTGATTCGCACCAAGGCATTAGGTTCCATAATTGACTGGAGAAATCTTCATTGCCACCTGGATCATCTGCTCCAAGAATAGCTGAACGGTTAATCTGGCTTGTGTAATATCGTATTTTTGAATATAGAATTCGTCGTCCTATGATCTCTGGTTTGGGCACTTGTGACTCAATTAGTTCCTTTTTCGCGCATTCAGGTAGAAGGGCATACAATATTTCTGGCCGTGCAGACTTTGAATCAAGTTGATGCAAAAATAACCGATACGCGAAATCACGAGTTCTCTCTGAAATTCCAAGACTATTAAAGATCAAATCGTCAATTTTATTTTGTATCAAAGAATATTTAGACCAACTATCAATGAAGCTCCGTTGAAACCATTTGTATATCTCCTGAAATGAATTGCAGTCTGGTAGAATCGGTTGACTATTTCTAATTTCAAGAGAGATTATACTAAGCTCTAGGGTGTATTGCGCTTGTTTGAAAATCTGAGATGACAATCCCTCTATCTCTTGATCTATTTGATCAACCATATTAGGAAGTGCAGATATATGACCAACTTCGAACTTTCTTCCGGGATGAAGAGCTCTCGTAAGGATTTCTACTAGCCGAGAATTTAATATAGCACATAATTTCAAGACATCATTTGGATTTGAGGGAACGAAAGCCATACCTGTATCTGAAAACGCTGAATTGCTTGGCATGACTCTTGCATTAAAACCGCTGCTAACGCGTGGGAATGTGATAGCATGACGAAAGAAGAAGCCGTCGTTCTTAATTGTTCGACTTGCCCCACCGTAACGTTGGGCGGCAAATGCTCTTATCTCTTTGCCATCTTCCTTCCAAGATATCATCCAGGGTTCATCAGACCAATAACAACGAAACTGCCCCCCCTGCAATAGTCTCACCCAAGAACCATCTCTACCTACTTGTGTTGAATCTACCTCCCATTCGAGTCTACAGAAACGCCCGATATCACCTGGTATTAGCCCTTGGAGAATAACCGACGTATTTGAGTCCTCAATTTCTCGGTGTTGGTCTTCAGCCAATGACTTAACTGCTGTATTGCAATTAAATGGTAAGTATCGTTGGAATAATTCTGCGAATTCTGATGGTAACCAATAGGCAAAACTCCCGCCCGGAATCAAGGACATAAGACTTGGTTTCTTAAGGAAGAGTTGCTGTGCCTGTTCACCCTTATTCAATTGATCTAGTATGGCACGTAAGGTTCCATCCTTATCAATTGTAGAATCAAGAGCGAAAAAAAGAATCTCATCTTCAAAATTGTTCTTTAGGATATTGCGCACAATGTAAATGCTTGTTTCAACTGTTGCGTCGTCCAAGACGCCTCCTGCTGTATCCAAAAGAACCGAAAGATATGGTCCTTCAGTCAACATTGAACGACGCATAGAGGTGAAAAATTCAAGAGTGTGAAATGTACGAGATGAAATTACACCTATTAAACCACCATTTTTTGCTGCTAGCTCTGCAGCACGAAAAAAGAAACACATGTAAAGATCCGGTCGCCCCAAACCGTACCGTCTCTTTAACCATTCTTTTGTAGCTCTTGGAGATTCTCCAAAGGGAGGATTCATTACAATTGCATCATATTTCTTGCGACATAAATCAATAAATGCGAACCCTCTGATTGCATCATTCGCAAATAGTTTACGGCGAAAGACTGCTGCACTTGTTGAGCTTTCAGTGTATCTCTCAAGACTGTTGTAGATACGTTGCTCAGCTTCCCTCCAGAATTGTTCATCGGTGATGCCAGATACATCGAAAAGTTGAAGTTGCTCTTCTTTGATTTTGCTGTCATCTTGGAAAAGCGAGAGCTGCTCTGGCTTTGGCCCTTCTTGCCACAGTGCTTTAGCTTCGCCAATTGCATCTCGTATTTCTTCTTCAATTTTGAGAAGTGATCCAGCTTCTCCTGTAAGTTGCATTTTATCAAATACAACCTCAACCAATTGACCAAGTACTTTTGGTTGAAGAGTGCTGGTAAATTCCTGAAGCAATTCTTTTTCACCAGGCATCGGCTCTGCTACAACGATGTTGGTTCTGGCAATAGTGGGGCGATTGTTATGCGGAATGTTGGTTTCATTGTAGGCACGTTGTGTACGCATCCAGAGCGCAAATGCAGCTATTTGTGCTGCACGTGGGTCAATGTCGATGCCGTACAAATTATGACGCAAGATCAAGCTGGGTAATGTTGCCATGAGATCATCAATGTTGGGATAATCTTCACGTAAGGTGCAGCCTGTAACTTCAGAGGTGGTAGAATTATCGTCCTGCCAGCCTTCGCCGTAGACAGTAAGAAGAAGATCGAAGGCATAGAGTAAGAAATGACCCGAGCCGCAGGCCGGATCGAGAATCTTCAGGTCACGAGGGTCTTTCTTGGCTCGGTGAGGAATATAGACTGTTTTGTTGAGCAGTTCCTCCTGAGTCAAGTCGTCAGTATCAGACTCTTCAGGAGGGTCTTCGCCTTTGGACAGAAAAACTTCATTTGGACGACGTACAAGATAATCACATTCATCTACAAGCCTGGTGTCTCCCTGACGCATTTCATACCAGATGCGGCCAATTGTATTATCAGTGAGAAATTCGACCACATAACGTGGGGTGAAAAATTGGTTGCGAACAGCGAGTTCACGGCTGTTTCGCGGGGCCTGTGACGCTTTGCGCATTTCTCTGCGTTCATCGTCACTATTGAAATACTGATAGACCCAACCAATTGTTTCATCTTCTTGCCAAACTTCGGCAAGGTCGGAGGCGTTGAGTATGTCGAGTAGGCCATTGAGCACCTGGCGACGAGGCCAGAGAAGTGAGGCAGGATCCCGTCGGTCAAAGAGCACGCGGACTTCACGGCCGATTTCATCAAAAAGGCTTTCGATATAGAGACGATAGCCATTGTCAAGCAACTGCACTATCCCCGGAGCCAATCCGGTGAATTCTTTGAAGCCTGCGGATTGTTCCTTTTTAGAGATACATTCTTGAACAAGGCCGCGAGCTTCGAGCATTTTAAGAGCTACGAAGCGGTTCAGAGTGGTGAAAGCGGCTTCACGAAGGTAACTATCTACAGCATCGGATTTTTTTTGTCCGCCTGCTTCACGATGGTCAATATCGGCGATGAGTTTTTCACGACAAATACGTTCTGTGGCGTTGAGATGACCACCCGATTTCGGAGAGATTTTACCATTGAGCAAAATGTCAAAAGTGCCCTGAAGTTGAGCCTGGTATTCGTCTTCGAGCAAACGACGAGCATCTTGGGTAGCACGTTGGATGGCACTGCGGGTTGTTTTATTCATATTTTATAGATACCGTGTCATGTAAGAAACTTACTGAATCCAGATCTTCTTACCCTCACCAATCAGGCGTTCACAGGCTTCACGAATACCGGCAAGAGCAGCATCAAGTTGCTCTTCGGTTTCAACACCCCCAGCGAAGTATTCTGAGATATTGATCTGTACAATTCTTCCTTCTTCCACCACTTCCAGCAGTTCGGTAATTGCTACTTTTAGACGACCCCAGCAGGCATCTATATCTGCTCGCAAAAGTGAGATTTCTGGCTGGGGATTAATGTCTGTTTCTGTACGGCTGGAGAGTGGATGTAAAATGCGCTGTTTCTGGTCGTCGTTCAGATCTTCCCAACCTGGCGTGCTTTGTAGCTTTTCTAAAGCCTTGCAATAGACCTTCGCCCGTTTCTGAACAGCATCTGTGTATCGCTGCTGATATTCGGTTTCCAATGCGTGAGTGTGCTGGTCAATAGATGGAAATTCTTTATAGAACGTCTCTCGCTGTAAAA
>JAPOXY010000057.1:54669-63178 GCA_026706845.1 Gemmatimonadota bacterium | reverse complement strand
GTATCGAGCCGTTTTTATGGCGGCGATCAAACATCGTCTGGGGAGGTAAATATTTACCAGACGGAGTTCCTGGGTAAATTGGCCGTATGCCTGGAAGGACTGTGGGAAAATACAC
Source organism: Gemmatimonadota bacterium (assembly GCA_026706845.1). Classification (NCBI taxonomy): domain Bacteria; kingdom Pseudomonadati; phylum Gemmatimonadota; species Gemmatimonadota bacterium. Next base: position 63,063 of record JAPOXY010000057.1, on the reverse strand, counting down.
GCGCGTGGCAAGGTGGACCATTTAAGAGTTATGCACTCTTTGATATCGCTCAGAATCGTTTCTTTTTAATCAACATGGGGATTTATGCACCTAACCGCACAAAGGCGCTTCAGATGCGACAACTCGATGTACTGGCTCATACCTTTTGTCCTGAAGGTCCGCTAAAGGGAGGATACTGATGTTATGATAATAAACCAATAGATATTTTTTTGAGATGAACTATTAAAATTTTAATACTTTAAAAAGGAGAAAATGATGATTCGCAAAAAACATGCAGATGCCGATTTGAAAGCAAATTATCCAAAGGTGATGAGACGTTCTACTTCATTGACGCTGTTTCTGATGGTCGGATTGGCCATATTGTTTCCAGATATGAAGATCGATTCTAAACCGACCAAAAAAGTTATTGAGGTGGTCAAAGTTGTAGATATTCCTGTGATACCGGATCCACCATTGCCTCTGGAAAGGCCCAAAATACCCCTTGAAACAGAAGACGAAGACGTGCCCGATGATGTGACCATTGCCGATACAGAACTGGATTTCGATGCACCTGTCGTCGATATCCCACCACCCCTGCATAAGAACGATGTGGAAGTAGAGGAAGAAATTTTGGAATTCTGGATCGTGGAACAGAAACCCGAGTTGATCAAGTTCGTGAATCCAGTTTATCCAGAGATGGCCCGCAGAGCGGGATTACAGGGTCAGGTGATTGTGGCGTTTATAGTGACCAGAGAAGGGCGTGTGATCGAACCGCGAGTCTTAAAAGGACCCGAGATTTTTCGCGCTGCGGCTCTGGAGGCAGTCAGACAATTTCAGTTCAAACCAGCCATGCAAAATGACAGAGGAGTTGCGGTACGCATGACCATTCCGATCCGTTTCAGTTTGCATTGAATCAGGCCCCTGTGGGAAACGAGTTCTCTTGAAATACGGGCAAATTGGGAATATATTGGGCAGGTCTTCGGTTTGCTGGTGGTCGTTCACCCATGGGGGTTATGCATGCTAAAATACGAAGCACTATTGGAAAATCTGAATGAACAAATAGAAACTATGTTGCCCCGTCAGGTCCTGGATATCCATCGAAAAGATTACGGCGGGTTTGTCAGCGATGGTATTGCCGGTGCGACAAATGTGAGCGCGGTATCCACCCTGGGCTATGCCTATCTTCTGGAAGGCAGTCGATATTATCAAAGCGAAGAAATTCTGGCACGCATTCTCGCTGGCGCGGCTTTTGCTCGAAAAATTCGTCGGGAGAGTGGATGTTTTGATCTGATAACGACCAATTTTGATTCATCGCCAGACACGGGATTTCTGGTCGAGGGACTCGCGCCAGTAGTCCGCGCGGCTCGCAAAGCAAAAGATGACGGCGCGGGACAAATTGCCGAAGTACTCGGAGAAATTATTCAAACGGCTGTACCGGGCATGATCGCGGGTGGATTCCACACGCCCAATCACCGCTGGGTATTGGTCGCCGCGCTTTCTCAAGCACTGGAATTATTCCCCGACCTGGAGGGAATGGACACCATCGAAAGCTACCTCGCCGAAACAATAGACAACAATGCCGATGGCGAATACATCGAGCGCAGTGCAGGCACGTATAACGCCATCTGCAATCGCGCGCTCCGACTGGCTGCCGACGCCCTCAATCGCCCCCAACTTCTGGAACCCGTGCGCCGAAATCTGGATTTATCCTATCACATGTTACATGCAGACGGAACCGTAGTAACGAGTTTTTCCCGCAGACAAGACCACGGCACGCGCGTTGTTCTCGTCGGTATGGTCGATAGCTATTACAACATGGCGCGGCGCGAGGAAAATGGATTTTACGCAGCAGTCGCGGACTGGTTATACGCCATATCCCCTGGCGGTTTGCCCTGGGCACTGGAACCATTTTTAACCCACCCCGAATGGCGAGACGACAACCTCGAACGCGAACCTTTGCCCGAGTCGTACGCAAAGATTTACCCAACCGCTCAATTGTGGCGTGTGCGGCGCGAAAAAACGAGTGCCACAGCAGGTGCAGGTATAACATCGCCATTTGGCGTAAAACACGGAGACGTGGAATTGGCCTCAGTGAACCTGTGTGCGAGCTATTTTGCTATTGCACAATTTTCAGGCGAGACCTTTGAGGAAGTGGATGGCAAAATCAGGATGACGCACATAAGCCGAAGTTCAGATGGTGGCAGACCCGGTTATGACCTGCCATTGGGGCGCGAGGTCGCTTTTGAGGAATTTTACAATTTGCGAAAAGAAAGAGATGTGTACGCCCTGCCGCCACTAACGACAGTATTGGAAATTGAAGAAGTGGATAGTGGATTTAATCTGCACGTAAAATCAGAGGGCTATGACCGCGTGCCATTTCAAATCGCGTGCGATTTTGTCCCAGGTGGTGAACTGGATTTTGACAGCGGCATCGTGCGCGGCCAGGCCGCAGAAGTCGCATTCCTCAAATCCGGATATGCGACCTACCACATAGGCAACGACGCCATTTCCATTGGACCGGGCGCGTATGCCCATCGCTTCTGGGCGTTGCGGGGCAGCGAGTCCGCCCCTACAGCCTTCCGCGTATTGATAACATTTACGACACCAGTGGATCACCTGCTGGAAATCAGATGCGGAACCTGGTCGGCCGCAGAGGAGAAACTCGTTTAGCCACTATCCACCACCTGTATCACTGAGCAATAGCCACCGCGCGAACTTCGCCGAATTCGCGGGCGAATTTGGTCCATGAATCGCCATTGTCGGTACTGCTAAAAATTTGTCCAGCAATACTATACGCTATCATCAAATCCGGCACAGCGGGATTGTGAACAATCGCCCAGACCGTGCTGTTTGTATTGCCGTTCAGATCGGCACGCTCCCACGAATGTCCCAGATCAGACGTGTAGAACAGCCCCCCTTCATCGCCTGGCGGTCCATTTCCCGCGCCGACATACACCCGACCATTTGACATATAGAGCACCCCCCTGCAATAGGGCCAGGGAAACTCTGCTTTCACATTGAGCCGTGTCCAATTCATCATATCGGTTGTGAGGCATACATCATTATTGGTGCCAGCCACAAGTGTTTTTGGATTCCCGGGCACGAGCGCGAGGCCGTGAATATCGAGACTCGAAAGGCCCTCATTGCCAGATGTCCATGTCTCGCCACCATCTCTGCTGATCCGCATGCCGTCGATTTCAATACCCGCATAGACGGTCTGATCATCTGCCGGATCTGTGATAATAGTCGTGACGCGCGGAATAATCGCACCGCAATCCTCGACGAGTTCCACAGAAAGTTGCTTCCATGTCTCACCGCCATCGTCCGACCGAAACAGCGCAGAAGGACATGTGCCTGCGTAAACCGTATCTGGACTTCTGGGGTGAATCGCAAGGGACCAGATTTGCATATCGTTCATTGGTGAATCCAATTTTTCCCAGTTGTCTCCCCCGTTTTGCGAGCGATAAATACCGGCCTCTGTTCCCGCAAACAGAATTGACGCATTGTCTGGATGCACGGCAATGGCGCGAATATCCGATTCCGAGAACATACCGCTGCTCGTGCGCCGCCATGAGTCGCCACCGTCTTTGCTTCGCCAAACACCCTGACCAATTGTGCCGACATAAATAGTTGATGCCATTGTGATTCCTCCTCTTGGATTTGATTGAAAGTCCTGGGCCGTAAAATACAGCAGAAAGAGAAAAAAACAAGAAAATGAAAAATGGGTTGTGCAAATACCTGTAAATGTTTAAATTTCGTACTCTGAATTTCGGAAAACTCTCTAAGGAGGTGAATCCCTTGCCCAAATTGGCATCTTCAAAAAAACGCATGCGCCAGGCTGAAAAAGCCAGGCTCCGCAACAAGGGTACGCGCTCGTCTTTGCGTACTTCTCTAAAAAAAATACTGGAGACAAATAGCAAAGAAGAAGCAGAAGCACTGATCAATCGCACGCAGTCCATAATTGATAAAACAGCCCAAAAGGGCGTTATACACCGCAATGCGGCCGCCCGCTACAAATCGAGAGTACGGCGCCACGTCGCTGCTCTTGAATCGTAAAATATCTGCAAAAACAAAAAGCCCCGGCAATCTCAAAAAGATGCCGGGGTTTTTTTGTTCGCGTACATCACCCAAATAAAAACGTGCCCAAATAGCGTTCACCGGTATCGCACAATACCGTTGCGACCGTCTGTTGAGGTCTCATACCTGAAGCGACAACAACGGCTGCGTGCGCTGCTGCACCCGACGAAATCCCCACCAGCAAGCCCTCTTCTCGGGCCAGGCGCTTTGACATCTTGCGCGCATCCGAATTGGATACGGCAATCACGCGATCCAGTATTTCCGTATTCAGCACATCTGGAATCATGCCTGCGCCCAGACCATCGATCTCAGTAGGACCAGGCTCTCCACCCGATAACACCGCAGAATCCCCTGGCTCTACGCCGACGATCACGACATCTGATCGCACCTGCTTAAAGACCTCCCCCACACCGGTCACAGTGCCACCTGTTCCCACACCTGCGACAAAAGCATCGGGAACACCATCAAGTTGTGAAATCATCTCGCGGGCGGTGGTATGCCGGTGAATCTCGGGATTGGCGGGGTTTTCAAACTGCATTGGAATAAAACAGTTCTTGTCCTTAAGCGTCCACGCTTTTTCAATCGCACCGCGCATCCCCTCGCGGGTGGGTGTTAGCACAACCTCGGCACCATAAGCTTTGAGCAATCGGGTGCGCTCGTCGCTGACGCCTTCGGGCATGGTAATGATCAACCGATAATTTTTAATCGCCGCCACCATGGCAAGGCCAATACCCGTATTGCCACTGGTCGGTTCCACAATGGTCATACCGGGTTTGAGTTGCCCACTTTTTTCTGCTGCCTCAACCATAGCGAGAGCCGTGCGATCTTTTACACTACCCGCCGGATTAAAAAATTCCAATTTCGCCCAAAGCTGCGCACCATTTGCAGGTCCTATCGAGTTCAGCTTTACCATGGGCGTGTTGCCCACCAGATCCAGAACCGTATGTCCAGTTTTCGCGCCATCCATAATCATATCCGGAATGTGACAGGCATCTGACGCGCCCGGTACTTTCGACACAAATCGGCAAATGTCACCGATGACAGGACATCGTGTACAGCAGTCCCCACAGATTCCCACACGTCATTGAACACATCTGTTTCCGCATCCCCAGACTTTTCGCGCTTATCCACCAAATTGACGGGTCCCTCCAGAGCAGCCAATACCTCTTCCACGGTCAACTCATCCGGACGTTTCAACAACAAATGCCCGCCTTTGGGACCGCGAATACTGTGTACCAAACCGGCTTTTCGCAAAAGATTGAGCAACTGTACCAAATACGCTGCGGGGATATTTTGCCGCACAGCGATATCGGTACGCAAAACTGGCCCTTCCCCATCGTGCAGACACAGGTCTAAGACCGCCCGCAAACCGTAGTCACCTTTAGCGGAAATGTGCATCATAAGTCAGATATACCGATTAAAGGGAACACCCACCGGCAATCGCAGGCACAATAGTTACCTGATCGCCATCTCTGAGGTCAGTATCGGGTCCATCCAGAAAGCGAATATCCTCTTCATTGACATACACATTGACAAAGCGTCGAATAGCACCCGACTCATCAACCATGTGCTCCTTAATGCCCGCATGCTGTGCTTCGAGATTATCGATAGCTTCCCCAACCGTTGCGCCCTGCACTTCTACATCGGATTGATCACCAGTAAACTTGCGCAAAGGCGTTGGAATCCGAACTGTTACAGCCATTTGTTACCTCCTTTTTTATATTTCACCTGATTTCCACTTCCTCAAATTTTGACGACGAATCACGCCATTGAAAAACTTTTTCTCCGCCGACATCCACCCGGGCATTTTTTACGGGAATAATGGGATAAACCACGCCCGGATAGGTTGGTTCACCAAAAAACGTCGCTGCATCTTGATCCTCTTGAGAAAAATAGGCATCCACATCGATATGCGAATGATAGATCGCGACAATCCGCCCGCCCGCTTGTTCCGCTTCCGATTGAATTTTCATCGCATGCATATCGTTCATGCGATAAGCCGTCCTGGAAGTGCGCGGATGGGTCTCGGGATCGGCAGCGTGCAATTTGTCCTGGATATTCTCACACGGATGAATCACCTGCACCCCCGAAGCATCTTCGGTCACAATACCGCAACACTCAGCCGGGTATTCCCCCTGTGCGTGGACAAACATGGCATCCCAAATCGCTTTGTCAAACATCTCTACCCCGCAGGATCGAGCCGCCACAGGGGCGTACTCATGTACTTTTCACCACTATCGGGAAACAGCGTGACGATAACCCCTTCATCCAGAGTCTCGGCAACTTTCAGGGCAGCGGCCATCGCCGCACCGCAAGACTGCCCCACCAGCAACCCCATATCTCGCGTCAACCACCGCGCAATATCATACGCATCTTCCGTTTCAATCCGTATCTTCTGGTCCCAAACCGATGGGTCGTAAATACCGGGCACAATGGACACATCCATATTTTTTAGACCCTCAATCCCGTGAAATTCGGGTGGCTCAACGGCAATAATCTGCACATCGGGATTAAATGCCTTCAGACCTCTGCCAGTACCCATTACAGTACCACTCGTGCCCAACGTCGCCACAAAATGCGTCACCCTCCCCTGTGTCTGCGACCAGATTTCTGGTGCCGTGTGCAAATAATGCGCCCTGGAATTGGACGGATTATTGTACTGATCGGGTTTGTAATACAAATCGGGGTTTGCAGCCAGCATTTCCCGGCATTTCAAAATCGCACCATCTGAGCCTTCAAGGGGATCGCTCAACACCAGATCAGATCCATAAGACTGAATGACGTATCGCCGCTCAATGCTCACGCTCTCGGGCATAACCAGCTCGACGCGGTATCCCTTTGCCGCACCGATCATCGCATACGCAATACCCGTATTGCCCGAAGTCGAATCCAGAATCACTTTCTCCGGCGTGAGCACCCCCGCCTTTTCGGCATCTTCGATCATCTGCAACGCGGGGCGATCTTTGACCGATCCGCCCGGGTTAAACATCTCCAACTTCGCCCAGATTTCAACCTCGGGCCTAATCTTGTCCCCCAATTCCCGGATACGCAACAGCGGCGTATTGCCTATTGCATCGAGAACCGAGTGCCGGATGCCAGAACGCTTTGATAGCTTTTTGCTACGCATAAATGGCCTTTAGCCGTTGTTATAAAGAAATCAGTATCGCCCACGCCCTGCCATAAACCAAAAACGACCCCACGAGAGGGCCGCGATTATATCCAAATAATACGATTTTTAACGCGATGTCAAGATTGAACAGTCTCAGGCACAGAATTGACCGCCGCATCAATAGGCTGTAAAAAGGTGTGAATACCGCACTCTGTCTTATCCGAATCCTCCCAGCGACCCGCGCGTTCATCTACACATCCATCCACAGCTTTTGTGCAGGGCCAGCACCCTATCGTGGCAAAGCCCTGATCCATCAAGGGATTATAGGGCACATCGTGTTCGATAATGTAATCCCAGACCTGTTTGCGCGTCCACGGTGCCATGGGATTCAATTTGAGCAACGCGCGCCCATCTGTCTCATAGTATTCCAGAATGGGAATTTGGCTGCGGGTATCGCTTTGATCTCGCCGGCGGCTGTTAATCCAGCCATTCAACTGGGATAACTTGCGCTGCAAAGGCTCGACTTTCCGCAACCAGCAACAGCGGTCGGCATCCCGTTTGTAGAGTTCATCACCGTAATCACGCGCTTGCTCTTCAATACTCAAACGGGAATACACTCGCTCAATCTCAATCCCATAGCGCGCCTCCACGCGGTCGATCAAACTCAGAGTTTCGGGAAACAGAAAACCCGTGTCAATTGTAAATACGGGAATCTGTGGCGCTACCTTTTGCATCACATCGAGCAAAACCATGCCACTGGCACCAAAAGCAGTACCAAACGCCACGCGAGACCCCAATGTCTCCCATGCCCAGATCAAAATATCTTCCAGAGGTACCTCTTCAAAAGCCAGTGACTGTGCATTCAATTTTTCACGAGTAAGCACAAACATCTCCTATTCTTGAGTTCGTTGATTCACAATATATTTAATACCCGTTGTGATGTCAAGTCGCCGTGCAATATCGCAGTTCCAAATCATAAATTTTGTTTATAACTTCCTTGACCTTTGAAAAACAATATAATAAATTTATATCATCATTATTTACTCGCAATGGGCGCTAAAAAAGCCCTGAAATCATTGTGATTCAGGGCCATTTTGTAATAGTGAGCGCGGCAGGATTCGAACCTGCGACCCACGGCTTAAAAGGCCGTTGCTCTACCGCCTGAGCTACGCGCCCATCCAGAATTTTTGGTTGAGAATTGAAAAATATACCATTCTCCCGAAATCTGT
>JAPOXY010000057.1:0-54659 GCA_026706845.1 Gemmatimonadota bacterium | reverse complement strand
TGTCAAGCACAAGGAAAAAAATAATCCCATGATGCGCCGTCGCCGAAAAGGCAGAATCGTCAAATGGCTACTCTGGGTCTTCGGTGTGATTGGGGCCATTGCACTCGCCCTTGCACTGATCCAGATTGACGATATTGTGATGGCTCAAGGCATTGTAGAACCAGGAGACAAAATATATATCAATTCGCCCATGAGCCAGGACATCCACGAAATCCTCGCAGAACCCGGCGACTCCGTCACAGCCGGTCAACCCGTCGCCCGACTCTACGACGGCAATTTGAGAGCGGCAGCGGCAACCGCCGAACAAGAAATCAAACGGGAAATCGCCAACCTCGAAGCCGCACAGGCGCGGCTTGCCCTGCTGCGCGCACAGCCAACCCCCGAAGAACTCAAAATAGCCGAATCGCGCGTTGAGCAAGCGCGCATTAACCTCACGGCTCGGCAACAGGACCTCAAACGCGCCCAGGCCCTTTATGAAGGCCAGCGGCTCTTCAGCCAGGAAGACTACGAACGCGCCAAAACCAATTACGACCTCGCTGAAGCCAGCTTAAAAGTCGAACTCGAAAATCTCAACCTGGTGAGACGCGGTCCCCTGCCCGCTGAAATTCAACAGGCCGAAGCTGCAGTGCGCCAAACCCAGGCATCTCTGGACAAGGCAAAACACAATCTCGAAGCCGCGCGCGAAGCCCTCGAACGCGCCACCTTGCGCGCGCCAGTCAGTGGCGTGGTAGCCCGCCAGGATCTCTATCCTGGCATGCAGGCCAGTCAGGGAGCCATTGTCATGATCATCGCGGGAGAAGGCGAAGGTACAGTTATCGGTGCCTGGATGCCCGAAACCAGTGCGTGGAAGGTGCGTCCCGGTCAACCCGTTGAAATATTGAGCAATCTATTTACTGACCGCGAGGGTTTTGTCGGTCATGGCGAAGTGTCAGAAGTCCACGGGTACGCCATCCACGAAGGCAATGTTCGCACCTTTGGCCTGGAAGTCGCCGTCAATCAAACCCCCATTGCCCTGAGCTTTGGATCTACCGCTGATTTGCGTATTTATGTGGGACGTCGCAGCATTCTGCAAACCATCCTCGGCTGGGAAAGCAACACCCAGTTCAATCAGGTAAAATCATTGATTGATTCAGTTCAAACCTTACAGCCCAACACCATCAATACCCAACAACCCGATACCATCAGTAGTCAGTAGTCAGCCCACCCACTACCCACCTTCCCTTCCCAATTCAAACAAAATCCTTGCTCGTTTTTTTGCCCTGTTATATTTTTTCCTGCCAAAATATCCCGGGAGCACACTGTCGTGCCCCGATTTGAACCCCTTTGGAGGACGCAATGGCGACAGCAAAACAAGAAGAAAAATACGTCTATTTCTTTGGCGATGGCAACGCCGAAGGCTCTGCAGAAATGCGCAACTTGCTCGGTGGCAAAGGCGCAAATCTCGCAGAAATGTCGGGCCTGGGTATTCCCGTGCCCGCTGGATTTACCATCACCACCGAGGTTTGCACGTATTATTACGATCACGACAAACAATATCCCGACGCACTTGAAAAACAGGTAATGGACAACGTTGCCAAACTCGAAACTGTTATGGGAGGCAAATTCGGCGATGCGACAAACCCATTGCTCCTTTCCGTGCGCTCGGGAGCGCGCGTCTCCATGCCCGGCATGATGGAAACCGTACTCAACCTCGGCCTCAACGATGAAATCACAGAAGGTCTTATTGCCAAGAGTAACAACCCGCGTTTTGGATGGGACTCTTATCGCCGCTTCATCCAGACCTATGGCGATGTGGTAATGGGCGTGACTCCCGAGGGCCTCGAAATAGACCCCTTTGAAGCCGCTATCGAAGAGGTCAAAGAAAAGCGCGGCATCGAAGACGACCTCGACATGACCGTAGAGGACCTCAAAACCCTCGTCGATATGTTCAAAGACATCGTCAAAACACGCACGGGACAAAATTTCCCCACCGACCCCATCGAGCAACTCTGGGGCGGTATTGGCGCGGTATTTGGCTCATGGCAGGCGGATCGCGCCATCACATATCGGCGTCTGGAAAATATCCCTGGAGACTGGGGAACAGCCGTCAACGTACAGTCCATGGTCTATGGCAACATGGGTGACGACTGCGCCACAGGCGTTGCATTTACGCGCGACCCCTCCACGGGTGAAAACACATTTTACGGCGAATTTCTCACCAACGCGCAGGGCGAAGACGTGGTTGCAGGCGTGCGCACGCCCGAACCCGTAGATCTCCTGGCGGGCAGACTTCCCGAAGCCTATCAAACACTCGAAGGCATCTATCAAACCCTCGAAAAGCACTATCGAGACATGCAGGACATCGAATTTACAGTGCAACAGAGCAAACTCTGGATGCTGCAAACCCGCAATGGCAAACGCACCGCCGCTGCCGCCGTCAAAATTGCCGTTGACATGGTCAACGAAGGACTGATCACCCGGAGCGAAGCCGTACAGCGCGTGGAACCAGAACAACTCGACCAGCTCCTGCACCCCACTTTCGATCCCTCAGTTGAACGCAGTGTGTTGGCTACGGGATTGCCCGCTTCACCGGGTGCTGCATCGGGAAAGGTCGTCTTTCTCGCCGAAGAAGCCGAAGAAGCCGCCGAACAGGGCGAACAGGTTCTGCTGGTGCGTCTTGAAACCTCGCCCGAAGATATCGGCGGCATGAACGCCGCACAGGGCATTCTCACCGCACGCGGGGGCATGACCTCACACGCCGCTGTGGTTGCCCGCGGTATGGGCAAATGCTGTGTGGCCGGTTGTGGTGATCTGGCCATCGACTACACAGCGAATCAATTCTCCGTTGGCGATACAGTTGTCAAAGGCGGCGACTGGGTCTCCATTGACGGCTCTACGGGTGAAGTCATGCTCGGTCAGGTCCCCACACAGGAACCCGAACTCTCGGGCGATTTTGCCACCTTGATGGCCTGGGCTGACGAGATTCGCACGCTCAATGTGCGCACCAATGCGGACACACCACACGATTCGGCTGTTGCGCGCGACTTTGGCGCCGAAGGCATTGGCCTGTGTCGCACGGAACACATGTTCTTTGAAGGCGACCGCATCAATATCGTGCGCGAAATGATTCTCGCCGATGACGAACAGGGCCGCCGTCGCGCCCTCGAAAAGCTGTTGCCCATCCAGCGCGGCGACTTTGAAGGCATTTTCAATGCCATGGCAGGGCTGCCCGTAACCGTTCGCCTGCTCGATCCTCCCCTGCACGAGTTTCTCCCACACGAGAGCGACCAGCAAGAGGAAATGGCAAGGCGACTCGATACCTCATTGCGCGTAATTCAGGACAAGGTCGAATCCCTCAACGAATTTAATCCCATGCTCGGGCACCGCGGCTGCCGGCTGGGCATCACCTATCCAGAAATTTACGAAATGCAGGTGCGTGCCATCCTCGAAGCTGCCGCAAATGTGGGATCCAAAGCTGTTCCCGAAATCATGATCCCACTCGTGGGCGCGGTCAAAGAATTTACCGAACTCAAAATCATGACAGACCGCGTGGCTCGCGCAGTGGAAAGTGAAACCGGCAAGCGCGTCGCGTATCTCATCGGCACCATGATCGAAATTCCCCGCGCTGCCCTCACCGCTGCCGAAATTGCCGAACACGCAGAATTTTTCTCGTTTGGCACCAATGACCTCACGCAAATGACCTATGGTTACTCGCGCGATGACGCCGGCAAATTCCTGGGCGAATACGTCGAAAAGGGCATCCTCGAAAACGATCCCTTCCAGACCCTCGACCAGACCGGCGTGGGGCAACTCGTCGAACTCGGCACCAAAAACGGACGCGACGCCCGCGGCGATCTCAAAGTGGGCATCTGCGGCGAACACGGCGGCGATCCGTCCTCCGTGCACTTCTGCCACAACATCGGCATGGACTACGTATCCTGTTCGCCCTTCCGCGTACCCATCGCCCGTCTCGCAGCCGCCCACGCTGCACTGGAAGAGTAATCTCCTATTCTTGAATAGAGATTAACACACGAGCACCCGCTTCTTCAACTGAGAAGCGGGTGCTCGTTTTTTGTCCGCTATCCTGCCCCCACAAACGCCCGTGCTTGATTTTCTTTTTTTCTTACCCTATATTTCGAAGGCTTGAATATCTCTGTTATACTTGAATTTACGGGGTTTGAGATGTCTGCACGGGTCATTGCCATAGCCAATCAAAAAGGCGGCGTGGGCAAAACCACCACAGCCGTCAACTTATCTGCGTGTCTGGCTACTGCAGAAAAGAAAACCCTGCTGCTCGACATAGACCCGCAGGCCAACGCGTCCAGCGGATGTGGCATTGAGATAGATGAACAAACGCCCTGTGTGTACGAAGTACTCCTCGAAGACGTACCCTTAATGGAAGTCATCTATCAGAGCGATCTGCCCTTTCTCAGCATTGCGCCATCTCACATTCGTCTCACTGGTGCCGAAGTGGAAATGGTCTCCATCATTTCGCGCGAACAACGACTCAAAAATGCCCTCTCGCAAGCGCGAGAATCCCACGACTTTATCATCATCGACTGCCCCCCCTCACTGGGATTACTCACGCTCAACGCGCTGACAGCAGCCGACTCCGTGCTCATCCCCATACAATGCGAATACTACGCACTCGAGGGCCTGAGCAAATTGCTCAACACCCTGCGCCTCGTGCAGCAACACCTCAACCCTCGCCTCGCCATTGAAGGCGTACTGCTCACCATGTACGACGGACGTCTCAATTTAGCGCGCCAAGTTGCTGAAGAGACCAAATTGCATTTTGGCGACCGCGTCTATAATACAATTATCACTCGCAACGTCAAACTCGGCGAAGCACCCAGCTTTGGCAAACCCATCATCCTCTACGATATCATATCTACCGGCGCGCAAAACTATATGAACTTAGCCGGGGAGGTCATCAATGGCTAAACGCAATGCCCTCGGCAAAGGTTTGGGCGCCCTGATTCCCGGTGCCGATACAGCTCCTGCCGAAAAAATCACATCGGAAATTGCCCCTTCGCCCACGGGGCAGACCCAACGGCAAATCATCGAAATATCTATTGACGATATTGAACCTAACCCCCACCAGCCACGCACGGAATTTGATCCCAAAGCCGTGGGCGAACTGGCGCAATCAATCCGCGAAAAAGGCATCATACAGCCTGTTTCCGTGCGCCGCTTTGGCTCGGGCTATCAACTGATCGCAGGCGAACGTCGTTTTCGCGCCGCGCGTCAGGCCGAACTCACGGTCGTACCGGCGATTGTTATGGACGTGGGAACAGACCAGGAAATGATGGAACTCTCGCTGATTGAAAACATCCAGCGAGAAAATCTCAACCCCATTGAAGAAGCCAAAGCCTATCGCATGCTCATAGAGGAGTGTTTTCTCACACAGGAAGAAGTTGCCGAACACGTGGGCAAAAACCGCTCGACCATTGCCAACACCTTGCGCCTCCTCGCATTGGCACCCGAAGCACTCGACGCACTACAAGCCGGGCAGATATCTGCAGGTCACGCCCGCGCACTGCTTGGTCTTGACAACGCGGATCAACAAATTGCCTTATGCCAGCGGATTATTGCACAGGAATTATCGGTTCGCCGCACAGAAGCCCTCGTCAAAGCACTCAAAGAAGACACCGCACCAAAAAAAACCACGCCGCCCAAAGACCCCAACCTGCTATTTCTCGAAGAAGACCTCCAGCGTTATTTTGGCACAGCGGTCAACATCAGCCGCAGAGGCTCCAAAGGCAAAATCGAAATCGAATTTTACAGCAATGACGACCTCGAACGCGTGCTGGAATTGTTGCGAAGCAGAGAATTTTAACTCTTGTAAAGGTATCCCCGAATGAAACACCTATTGTACATCCTCTCCTGTCTCTTCATTGGCTGCTCTGCCATTCTCGAAACACCACAATCCGTAGATATTGTCGTGGATGATTTTGGCCTTTATGACCAGAACGGCGAATTCCACACACTCCACGAACACTCAGACGCATCTGCCATCGTCTTATTCATCCAAGGCAATGGTTGCCCGATTGTGCGCAATGCAGTGCATGACCTCAACGCAATACGCGATGAATACGCGCCCAAAGGCGTGCAATTTTTAATGCTCAATGCCAACTTACAAGACGACCGCGAAAGCGTACGCGAAGAAGCCGATGCCTTCTCCATCGGCTATCCCATCCTCATTGACGAAACACAACTCGTCGCCGAATCGCTCGACCTGCACCGCACGGCTGAAGCACTTGTCATCGATCCCAAAACGTGGCACATCCTCTACCGGGGTCCCATCGACGATCGCCTGAATTACGAAGCGCAAAAACCCAGTGCATCCAACCATTATCTCGCCGATGCACTCCTCGCCCATCTCAAAGGTGAAGAAATCGCCGTCAAAGCCGTCGCATCACCCGGCTGCCTGATTGCCCTGCCGGGCAAAGACCGCGCACGACACAAACAGATCTCTTATGCCAGAGAAATCGCGCCCATTCTGCAAAACAAATGCGTCACCTGTCACCAAACCGGCGGCATAGCCCCCTTTGACATGACCGATTACAAAGAAGTCGCGGGCTGGTCTCCAATGATGCGCGAAGTCGTGCGCACACGCCGCATGCCCCCCTGGCATGCAGACCCACACATAGGCACATTCAGCAACGACCTGTCTCTCACACGACAAGAAGAACAAACCCTCGTTCACTGGATCGAAGCCGGATCGCCCCGCGGTGAAGGCCCTGACCCCCTATCCGAAAACCCGACACAAGCCACAACCTGGGCTTACGGAGAGCCCGATCTGGTCATCGCATTGGAACGGCAGGAAATCCCCGCAACCGGCATTGTTGACTATCGCTATCTCAAAATTACAGTGCCCATAGACCGCGATGTGCGAGTGCGAGGCACCGAATTTCTGCCGGGAAATCGCGCGGCCATGCACCACGCACTGGCGCGCGTGATCTATCCCAAAGGGCACAAAATGAAAACCGTCAAAAAGAACCGCTGGTTAGACGGCATCTTTGCCTCTTATGTACCGGGCATGGACGGTGTCATGCTGCCCAAAGGCACGGCGCAACTACTCCCCAAAGGAAGCAGAATCCAGTTTCAAATCCACTACACGACCACTGGACGTCCCGAAGTGGATGAAAGCAAACTGGGGTTGTATTTCACCGACGCACAAAACCTGCTCGAACACCGCGTGGTCGGTCCCGCCAATCCGAAAATTAAAATTCCACCATATGCCAGTGCCCATCGCGATTCATCCGTAAAAATCTTCGAACAGGACGCAACGCTCTACACCCTCTTCCCCCACATGCACTTCCGGGGCGCGGGCTTCCGCTATGTTGCACATTATCCCGACGGAACCCGCGAGACCCTGCTCTCTGTGCCAAATTACACGTTCAACTGGCAGCGGTTCTACGCCCTCTCAACCCCTAAACACCTGCCCACAGGAACGCGCATAGTCAGCCATGCCGTCTTTGACAACTCGGCAAAAAACAAACTCAACCCCGACCCATCCGCAACGGTTCGCTGGGGTGAGCAAAGTTTTGACGAAATGCTAATTGGATACATGGGCATTGTCGATGGCAAGGTTGAACAAACCGCTCAACTTTCGGCACTGAAAGAGTAATCATCACCTATATGGCTCAATCGCATAACACTCAACCGCAGTATTTGCGGGTGTGCGAACCGACCATGAAGCCATGGCGACCTCCGGCACATTCCGAAATGTATTGTGTACCAGCATAATCGAAGGCATACTCCCGATTGTTCCGATTACCCAGAGATTTTTCCGGTTCAGTTCTATAATCTCTCCAAACAGCCGAACCTGTTCGGCCTCGTCCGGCGTCTCCTCAATCTGCCAGAACAGTTCAATGCAGCGCCGCATATCTCCCGTGGGCGTCTCCCCGCGTTTTCCATTGGTCAAAAGCCAATGCGTGAACCCAATCGCGTGGCTCGATCCCACATTATAGGGGACAAACAGGCGCGGCTCCAAAAGCGGGTTCTGAACTTCTCCCCCCGCAGTTGCCGCATCGTGTATCAGCGCCTTTCTTCGCTCGTAATAAAGCTGTCGGGCTTCCTCTTTAATCTCCGTCTTCACCCCCACCGCCGTCCAATAGTTCGCCACCAATTCCAGCACCCGGTTGTTGATCGACATCGTCTCAATTGCCACCCTGATCGGCTTGCCATCCGGACGCAGTCGCATGCCGGACGGGTCTTTCTCCACCAATCCCATCTCATCCAAAAGCGCGTTGGCCTTATCCGGCTCATATTCGATATATGCTTTTTCAAATGCCTCTGAATAATGCACCGACGTTTGCAAAGGCGCCGGTTGCCTCGGCTGACCGATACCAAACCCACCGACCTCGTTAATCGCCTCCCGATCAATCGCGTGTGACAGCGCGATGCGGAACCGACGATCCCATATGATTTCGCGCATCACGGGATCCTTGTGGTTCAAATTCAACGCAACGCTCTCTCCGCCGGTTCCCCCGGTAATCCAGTGCAACACCCGGTACCCTCCGCGCGACTGATTCTCCATAAATAAAGAATAATTTTCGATCAGAATGTGCCTCCCCTGCATCCCAATTTCTCCATTAATCGCTTTGAGATTGATCGTCTCGCGGTCGTAAATCTCAAAAGTCATACGATCAATATAGGGAAGCTGGTTCCCCTCTGGATCCACCTTCCAATAATAGGGATTGCGCTCGAACACAGAAGGACGGGCCGGTGGCGGCGCCACGACCACCCACGGCCACAGCCTGGGAATATCCGGATTTCGCCAATCCCGCTTATCTTGAAAAAGCTGGTGCCAGAAATCAAAACCGTGCTCCCGAGCCATCGCTTCTAATTTCTCCACTGGCACATACCGCGGATGAAACTGCGCCATATAATGCGCTGGATACCGCAGCATTTCGTATCCGCGCCCCCATGCCAACAATTTCAGGAAAAGACCATTGGGTCGCTTGAAGCGAAAACGCACGGTGTGCGCATCGACTTTTTCTATCGCCATCACCTCGTCTCCCCGCTGAAAATCCCGCGCAACCACCGGTGTCAACTCCTCGTTACTCAACACATTTTCATGCCAGAAGAAAATATCCTCTACCGTAAAGGGATGTCCATCTGACCAGCGCACCCCTTTTCGCAACCAGAATGTGTAAGTCCGTCCCCCATCGGCTATCTCCCAGTGCGTTGCCAGATTGGGAAGAATTTTCTGCCCCATCGGATCCCATCTCACCAGTCCCTCATAAGCAAATCGCGCTTCAACAATGCCTATATCTCTCGGTCCCGTTGCAAACCGCGTCCAGGTGCCTCCATAAGGCCCATTCTGATGGGGCGGCACGATCACCAGCGGATTTTCCGGCAACCGTTCCCCAACCGGCGGCAACTCACCTGCCGCCACCCTTTTTTGAAGCATTGGAGCTTCCCGAAACTGCCGTCCCCTTCTTTCCGGCCATTCCATCACCCGATGCACGGCTTTTGCGGTCTTCGGATGTCGGTCTGGCACCACAACCTGTATAGCTCTCTCTGCAGGACTTTGCACCAGCCTGCCCATAATCGCCTCAAACTCGGACGCCTGTTGCATCGACTCCGCATCTCTGGGCATCAGGTACCAGGTCACATATCCCAGTAACTCCACCAGGGCGATCAGCCCTAAAAAGACCACGACCACACCCATTCCTATATGCAGAATATTCCGGATCATTATTCTCCACCACATGTATAGAAAATCCCCGCCAGATAGCGCAACTGATGGGGACCTGCATTGCAAAACATAGATAATGGCAAATCAAGTGCTAACATTCCTTACTTCTGTGTTGGCACGTAGCGCGACCAGTCCTGCGTCCGGTTGCGCTCATGCTGCTTCCGTGTCCACTCGGCGGACAACTCCACATAGGGCTGAGAGGATGATGGGGGCAGCCACGGCATAGCGCCTTCCGGGAACAAAAACCAATCATGGCGAGAGACAATGTAGCCCCGAATAAAAGCCCGGGGGGCGTCATCGGTAATGTAATTGACCACGTACAGATCGCCGCTGGGGAGTTGCACCCATCCGGAATAGCCGCTATCGGGGTGAAGACTGCGGTCATTGTCCAGAAAGGCGAACCTGGCCTGGCGATAGTCGGTCGCGTAATCATCCGGGTTCGGATCGTCTCGGCGAACCGCCTCGGCAGGAGTCTCTACATACAGGGCCAGGCTGGTGGATACAGCAGAGCAGAAGCGGTAGGTGACAACGATCTCGCCAGACCGAACCCGGCCGACCGATGGACGGCCCAGGCAGGAGTACATCTGGCTGCGAAAGGCCTTAGACCATGTGCGGCCACCGTCGTCCGAAGTACTCTTCCAACCCGTGAACCGCTCCCCATCTTCACGCATGTAGCAGACCACCGTGCCATCGTCCAGTTCGGCAAAATCGCCTTCATTTAGCCGCAGGTAAGGCGGGGCTGGAACTACTGAGGGTCCCTCCCAGGTTCGACCACCGTCGCCGGAACGATAGATTGTCTGCTCTTCCTTCAGGCCGGAGAGTCTCCCGTCCGTAGAACGCTGGCGGGTCACACCGACGAGCAGGTCGCCATTGGAGAGCTCCTTGATGGAAGGCACGATCCCATCGGTGATGCCCGTCTCCACAGGACCCTCCCATGTCCGGCCCGAATCACTGCTCCAGAACAGCAGGTTCTCGACCGGATTCACCAATCGGTCTCGACCGGGCACGTAGAAATCTACGATCAGCAACAGGGTTCCATCCCGGCAGACTGTGATGCGGGAACAGTTCAGTCGCCCTTCCCCCTTCTCGCCATCCTTCTCAATGACTACCTGCCTGGGCTGCCAGGTGTAGCCACCGTCCTCGCTGTGGCGCACTACGATCCGCGAGAAGGGCCAGGGGCCATGAGCCATGCTCTCGCGGTAAGTGCAGACGAGAATGCCGTCCGGCGTCCGGGCAATGTCGGCAAAAGCCTCATAGACTTCGTCATCTCGTGAAACAGTGAGCTTCTGCATAGCCCTCCTCCTCTTCACCAATGTCCAAGTGTACCTGGAAAACCCTACCTGACAGTCTTCGGTTTAAGTTAGCTTTTTTTAAAAAATTTCAAAAGGAGTTTTTTCATCCAAAACTTCACGAGAACACAGCAATATAACGAGACCGGATTGTACCTGCCGCTTGACTTCCCCTGTTAGCAAACCTTATATTATTCTGAAGCTCTGTAAATGTGATGATAGTCAGAGAAGGATCCACCTTTACAGTCAAAATCCTGGTGGTTTTAGAGAGACTGGAGGTGTACGATGGGAATTTCTGTCGGATTTCGGCGTTTTACTTTCTCTTTTTGGGTCCCCTTTTGGACGTCAATCTGGATCCTCACACTTGCCATCTCTGCCCAGGATCTACCGTCCGAGGCGGCACCACAAGTCCTCTCCAAAGCCGAGCGGGACTCTATGATCACCCTGGGGGAGCAGCAGGTGCGAGCGCGCGAGTTGGGCAAGGCCGTTGATACATTTGCCCGCCTGGCCGAGGCATACCCGAAAGACGCCGCCCTTCAGATCCGGCTCGGCTACGCAGCCCTCAAGAAGGAAGACTTCGAGGTAGCCAAAGATGCCTTCTCCGCGGCCATGGAACTCAATCCCAACCTCCCCGATGCCCGCGTGGGTTTGGGGCTGACTCACGTCAAGATGCCTGGCAAAGGACTGGCGGCCTTTTACAATTTCCGACGTGCTGTGGGCGAGGGTAAGCGGGCGGCCAAGATCGATTCGGCTTACGCCCCGGCCTACTTGCTTCTCGGAGAGGCCTACGAAAACTTTCGGGGGGATCACCAAAAGGCAATTGGATACTATTTAAAATACGTCAAACTGGTGTCCGATGACCCGGATGGCCTCTACGCATTCGGGCTTTCCTGCGTGCGGGCCAGGCAATATGACAAGATTAACACCTACCTCATCCCTTACCTTGAGGCCAATCCCCAGGAGTTCCGGCTCCTCCCCCTGGTGGCCCAGGGCTATTTCTTCCATGAGCGCTTCGAATCCGCCCTGGAATACTTCGAACGCTATCTACAGAATCTGGACGAAGGGGAACGCCATATCTATACGGACATTTCACTCGTGGCCTCCAGGAAGGAACTCGACGATTATCGGGCTATCGCTGAAGCTGCGAAGCGCCAGGCCTATCTGGAACGGTTCTGGATGCGTCGGGATTCCGATATCCTGACCCCTGTCAACGAGCGTATCATCGAGCACTATCGCCGGGTGTGGTATGCCCGCAGCTTCTTCGCTGCGGGACCCTATCCCTGGGACCGGCGGGGAGAGGTCTATATCCGCTATGGGGAACCCGACTTCAGGTCGCGGTCCGACCTGAGGCAACTCAGTGTGAGTGCCGAAGTTGAGGCCGTGCGCACCCGGATGGCGGTGGATATGTATGGACCCGAGGCCAACTATTTGACTTTTACCGGACCGGTCTTCCCGGTCCGGACGCGCCGTGACGCTCTGTCCGATGACATCACCGTTGACCCTCGTCAGATGGCTGAAGGGACAGCCGTTGGAGATCCCACCCTGGATGATGAGAATGTTGAAGCGCTTTCGGGATCGACGGATTCGTATCTGGATCGCCTTATGTTGCAGAATATTCCCACCCCACAAGAAGAAGATGAACTCGGGAGCCTTTCCGATGATATCCTGGATATAAAGACTCGTCTCAATTTCCAGGGCTATACGCCCCTCACAATCGACAACGAGATCAATACAGTCCCCTGGGAGACCTGGACTTATACACAGATCCAGAACGGCATCGAGTTTACCTTTACCGACGAACTGGGCAACCGCACTTACGACTTTGCTCCGCTTCCCCCGATTCCTGCGGGACAAAGACAATTGAAATACACGGCGCGAATGCTCGAATATGCGCCCAAACTCGTCTTTGAAAGGACTGTTGGCGCAACCCCGGACTATTACCGTCCCAGCCTCCGAGGCTCTGCTCTCCATTTCTACTACGACCTGGCCGACTTCCGAGGCCCCGATGGGCAGACCACGCTCGAAGTCTATTACGGCATTTCACCCAAACAATTAGAATTCGTCGAAAAGGACACGGGTTCGATGGTCCATGTGCAGGCCGCACTGGCTCTGGCGGACGAAGGCCACACCAACATCTACCGAACGACAGATACGTTTTCCTATCGAAATACCGGAGAATCCGACTGGGCGAAGGGGACGTTTGTCCCCGACGTGCTTCAGGTCCAGGTGCCACCGGGAAAATACGAACTTCAGGTTCAACTCAAGGACCTGATCGCAGGACACGTCGGGGTCTATAAACAGTCGCTGGAGATTGAGGACTACCGGTCGATGACGCTCCAGATGAGCGACATTGAGCTCGCTTCTACCATTGGCGATAAAGGATCGAATGACAGATTTCGGAAGGGCAATATCTGGGTGGTGCCGATGCCCTCCCGTGCCTACAAATCGGATCAGAAGGTCTATGCCTATTTCGAGATCTACAACCTGAATAAAGACGCTTTCGGTCAGACCCGCTACAAGATGCAATATCTGGTTCGGTTTAGCCCCGAAGGTTCGGTGGGGATTGTCGGAATGGTTGCCTCAGGGTTCCGATCCCTCCTCAGGAGCAAGAAACCTCAGGTCTCAGTGACCTACGAGCAGGTCGGATCGGAATCGAGTGAAAATGAGTATGTAGAGCTGGATTTGAGCAAGACCAAACCCGGTATCAACGTCCTGGAAGTGACAATCACGGACCTGGTGAGTGGTGAGACGGCCACACGCGAGATCGGCTTCCACTATGGAAGACGGTCGAAAAACAAGCCTGCTTCAAAGGAGCATTAGCCTGGATGATTCATAAAGCAACCACCGATGGAAATAGAAAAAACGCGAGTGATTTGAGCGTTTTACACAGATAATGGATACATGTCAGAAGGAGCCCCCATGGAACCCAATTACGACGTAGATATGCAACTGGACGTAAAAGTCCCGATGCGGGACAGAGTTAACCTATCCGCCGATATCTACCTCCCCAGAGCCACGGGAAAATTCCCCACTGTCTTGATGCGTACTCCCTACAGCAATAACACCGATATCATGATCGAAAAAGCTCGGCGGCTGGCCAACTGCGGCTACGCCTGTGTAATGCAGGACTGTCGCGGTCGCTGGGACTCGGAGGGCAACGACTATCCTTTCCGGGAAGACAAAGACGGCTACGACACCCAGGAATGGATCGGTCGCCGGGAATGGAGCAACGGCAAAATTGGCATGTCCGGTGCTTCGTACCTGGGCCTGGTCCAGTGGCAAAGCGCGCCGCACAGAAGCCAGTATCTCACCTGCATTGCCCCTCGCGTCATCTGCTGTGACTACTTCAGCGGGCTGGTCTATCCCGGTGGTGCCCTTCAACTCAACGTCCTCATGACCTGGGGCATGCGTACTACCGCTCGCACTGCCCAGAGCATCGAATACCACAACTGGACTGAAGCCTTTCGTTATCTCCCCCTCATAGAAATGGACGAACAGGCTGGGCGCAACCTCGGCTTCTGGAAAGACTGGATTCAACACGCTACCTACGACGATTACTGGGACGAAATCAATGACGAAAAACGGTGGGGTGACATCGCTGTCCCCGCATTCAACATGGGCGGCTGGTATGACCTCTACGCCGCAAACACCTTCACCAACTTCAACGGTCTGCGGCAGCACGGCCGCACCCCCGAAGCCCGGCAAAGTAAGCTCATCGTCGGGCCGTGGCCCCACGTCTTGAGCGCCTCCCCCCGAACAGGCGACATCGACTTCGGCGACCACTCAATGGTGGACTTAGAGGCTCTGGAACTGCGCTGGTTCGACTACTGGCTCAAAGGCATCGACAACGGCATCGTAGATGAACCGCCCCTGCGTATCTTCATCATGGGCACCAACGAATGGCGCGATGAAAACGAATGGCCCCTGGCGCGCACCCGGTGGCAGAAATGGTACCTCCATTCCCGCGGTAGTGCCAACACCCTGCTCGGCGACGGGAGCCTGTCTCCCACCCTCACAGAAGGAGAGACTCTGGACCACTTTATCTACGACCCACGGTACCCCGTCCAGACCCTGGGTGGCAACAACTGCTGCTCGCCCCACATCGTGCCCTGGGGGCCCTATGATCAGCGCCCGGTCGAGATGCGCGGCGATGTACTCTGTTACACCTCGGCCCCCCTGGAAGCCGACATGGAAGTCACCGGACCAATCAAAGCCGTGCTCTACGCCGCCACCGACGGCCCGGACACCGACTGGACGGCCAAGCTGGTAGATGTCTCCCCCGCAGGTTACGCCAAAAACCTCTGCGACGGCATCTTGCGTGCTCGCTACCGCGAAAGCCTTACCAACCCAACCCTGCTCGAACCCAACCAGATCTACGAATACGAAATCGACCTCAGTGTCACCGGCAACGTGTTTCGGAAAGGCCACTGCATCCGTGTCGAAATTTCTTCGTCCAACTTCCCGCGCTTTGACCGCAACCCAAATACCGGCCACGAATTCGGCACCGATACAGAGATGCGCCCGGCTCGTCAGACCGTACATCACTCGAGACAGTATCCGTCTCACATCGTATTTCCCGTCATTCCGGCAACCTGATGCCAGACCTTTCCAAAGAGTAAGGTTCACCAATTCACAAGAGGTCAACTGTTTATACCTTCTCCTCAAACATTTCATCCCGAAGCCTATATGAATCAAAAAATCCTTGACAGAGGATGTGAATGAGTGTATTATTTTTACTAATGGTCTGACCATTATACCATATAATGATATAGCTGGTTTTGTAAACCAATATCTGTACAATGAAAGGTCGGGAGAATGGGATTTGTTTAATAGCATTGAAAAAGAAAATCTGAGTAAGAGGATCATCGGTGCAATCAAGAACCATATTTTGCAGAATGGATTGATGCCCGGAGACAGGTTGGCCACAGAGCGAGAGATGGCAGAAGCGTTTGGTGTGAGTCGTGCCTCCGTTCGAGAAGCGGTCAAGATCTTAGAGGCAATAGGCGTTCTGGAAGCTCGTCCCAAGCATGGGATCAGTGTCAGAGAGTTCGACCCGCAGGCTTTGTTTAAGTATCTGAGCTTTGTTCCATCTATAAATAAAAAGACGATTATAGAGATGTACGAATTGCGGCGGGCGGTGGATATTGGAATAGTGGAGATGGTAATAGAGCGCGTAACTGAAGATCTGTTGGAAGCGATGGAGCATCACCTGGAAGCGATGCGGGAGGCGTTAGAGCGTCCTGTCGAGTTTTACACGCACGACTGGGCGTTTCACTTTGCGACCTACGAAGCAACGGGGAACCTGGCGACTCAGGCTCTTGGACGAGTACTGAGTGAATTTTTCGTTACGGCGCACCGCGAGTGGTGGGACTGGGAGAGCATTGACCTGGAACACTTCCAGAACCACGAGCGGATCTTCCTCGCCCTGAAGGCGCGTGATCCTAATGGGATGCGGCAGGCAGTGTGGGATCACTTCGATACCGGCATGAGGCAATGGGTAAAACGCACGCAGTAAGCTCAGCCGAAAGGCGCATATAAAAAAGCCATTAGCTACCAAACCTTGGACGGAGGAGCTAATGGCCAGAACAATGTGAGGAAATATTATAATTTCTCTTCATTGCGCCTTTCAATATCAGAAAGATAGATTTTTATGTCAAGTAGAAATTAGAAAAACTTAATTAAATGTGAAGATTAGCGAAACTTAACGAAATATAGAATAGAACGGTTGGTGCGTTTTAGAAAGAAATCGTATTGCCTGAGGCTCATTTGTTGTAACGTTTTCATTTGCGTGACTTGAGATTGTTATCTGTCGGAGGGAATCGATGGCTACCTTGAAGGCGGGGATCGTGGGGCTTGGATTCGGGCAGTCGCATCTGAGGACATTCCACGAATACATCGACGAAGTGGATGTCGCTGCGGTATGCGATATAGACGAGGAAAAAGCGAACCAATTGGCCAGGGAATACGGGGTGCCCCGAGTCTATACAGACTACGGAGACCTGCTGGCTGACCAGGACGTGGACTTCATATGCACGGGCACGCCGGGATTTCGCCACGGAGATGAGTGTCTGGCGGCCCTGGAGGCGGGAAAGCACATCCTGACGACCATTCCGATGGTGGAGAATGCCGACAAGCTGCACCAGTGCATGGAAATCGTCAAGGCGGTAGAGCGAACGGGCCTGAAGCTGGCCATGGAGCAGAACAGCCGGTGGGATCCACGCACGATCACCCTGAGGCGGCTGGTAAAAGATGGCACAATCGGCGAGGTATGCTACGCCGAGTCTGAATATACACACAGCCTGGTGTACCTGTTTGTAAGAGATGGGAAAAAGACCTGGCGGGATGGGTTCGGTACGACGACGCAGGAGAGCATCTCTTCCGGCGGCGGCATTCACGCGATCGACGACATCCGCTGGATCATCGGGCAGGATTTCACCGAGGTGGTCGGGTTGGGAAACCGCATTTACTCGCCATATCGGACAGTCAACGACTGGGAGACGGCAATTTTCAGGACAACCGGTGGAGTGACGGTAAAGATTGCCTGTTGCAAGGCGATGGCCTGGCCCGGCTGCAACCTCTACAAGTCGCTATACGGCACCAGGGCGGCCGTTGAGGGAGATCGGCATAATGGAGTGCTCGGTATTGCACATGCACAGGAGGAGAGCGGGCTTCCCGGAGAGATTGAGCCCCTGGAGTTGGTGGGGCTCGAACTGGATGCCGAGGTTGCCAAAAGAACCGGTCACGGCGGCGGGACGTACCACAACTGCCGCGACTTCGTGGACGCGATATTAGACGACAGACTGCCATTTATCAACGTCTATGAGGCGGCAAAGAGCTGCGCTGCGGCAATCAGTTCGCTAATCTCGATCAACGAGGGAGGCCGGAAGGTCTATATCCCCCAGTTTTACAATCGGCTGGGTCCGGAAAGGGAGATCATCTGAGACGAGTGGGTTGATCGAAAAATGACTGCGTGTTTTCAAAGTAGGTGTTTATGAGAAGGATCATGGGTTTATGGATTCTTTTGTGGGTATTATCGCCCACGGCTTTTGCTGTGGCTCAGGAAGAGGGCCACAGAGGGGGGTTCGGCGTATTCGCCGAGCTTTATTCGCCGCTGTTTAACTTCAGGGATATGTACACCGAGGGATTCAAGCTTGGGGCTGCTGCGCACTTTGTAACCAGTCCGGCACGGATCGTGGAAGTGGAGTATTATTACTCGAAGTTTGCGGGCGGCAGTCTCGAAGAGCGGACGTTTCGGTTCAAGGATGGAAGGGACTACACAAGTCCACAGGCCAAGTCCGATATGACCTTTAACTGCCTGGTGGTCAACTGGCTTTTCGCCTTAAAGGATAAGAAGTTCGAAGGCGAAGGAAGCATTCCCTATCTTACCGTTGGAGCCGGGTTCCACAACTACCATTCTAAGGTGAGCGGACTCATCTTTCCCGAACAAGGGGGAGCTACGCTGGATCAGACCCTGCTCCTGGAGGCGATCGACGATACGCGGACAGCGCTGGGTGTAAGCGGTGGGGCTGGGATGCAGATCTTCCTGGGACCGAAGGCTGCCCTGGACCTGCGTGTGAGTTACAATGTGATCGTTGGGGAACTCAGGCCTTTCCTGAACTGGGGTGTGAAAAAGACCCATCCGTTTCACTTGTTCGACATCGGGGCTGGAGTGAAGTTTTATATGTGATCCGGAACCTGTTAATAAAAGGAGAAGAATATGAAGAGTGATCGTGTTTTCTGGATTGTATTCGCCTTTCTGCTGCTGTTCTCGGTGACCTCTGAGCAGGCAGTTGCCGGAACCACGGGAAAGATCAAAGGTCAGATCGTGGACAGCAACGGTCAGGCGTTGCCCGGGGCAAATGTGATCATCGAGGGCACCTCACAGGGTACCACCACAGGGCCAGATGGGGACTACTTGATCTTGCTGGTGAATCCGGGGACCTACACGCTGACAGCGTCCATGATCGGCTACGATCAGATTTCCAAGACGGACGTCCAGGCCATCGCTGACTTCACGACAACTGTAGATTTTACCCTGAAGGAGACCGCCCTGGAGATGACCGCAATCGTGGTCGTTGCTGAGCGGCCTCCAGTAGAGCCGGATAGGACAACCACCAAATACATCCTGGACAACTCCAACGTCGAGGAGGTCGCTCCCATCGTCAAGGACACCGAACAGGTGCTTGAGCTCTTGGCCGGGGTCGGTCTGGACGGAGACACGTCGATCCGGGGTGGAGACACGTCGTCATCTGGCTCTGGGAGCAGTGACGTGGTTTACTACGTCGATGGAGTACCCATGTCTGCAGTCAATGTGGAGCGGCGGTCGCACGCCAGCCGAAATTTTCAGAGCGTCAACTCCAGTGCTGTTCAGGAACTCGCTGTGGTTACAGGCGGGATGGAGGCTGAGTTCGGCAACGCCCAGGCGGGTGTTGTCAACATTGTGACAAAAGAAGGGAGCAGGGACTTCCACGGCAGCCTGGATTACCTGTTGAATCCGGCCGGGAAAAAGCACTGGGGCAGCAATGTCTATGACAGCCCCTATTATCAAGATAAGATGAAGTGGAACGATTCGAACTGGACGGGCGAAACCGATCCGGTGACCGGACGGAGGGTGCACGAGCGGATCGACTACACCGGCGTGATCGGCCACCGCATAGAGGGGACTCTATCCGGACCGGTGATCGAAAATGCCTCCTTTTTTACCTCGGCCAGGTATCGGGGGTTGGCGGCGATATTTCCAGAGGGCAAACAGCGCGGCTTCTACCTCTACCCAGACCGAAAATCGGGTTGGATTGCCTCTCCTGGCAACATTGAGACCTCCTACAAACTGACCGGGATCGCGCGCTCAAAATTCAAGGTGGGCGTGGGGGGCATCTACGGCCGTTCAGGAAGCTACTGGGGAGGCTCAGGCGCCAGAAGGCAGTTGGGCCGCGACATCTTTCTCCCTGAGGGGAGTGGGGCCGGGCAGGTCAAGTATAAAAACGACCTGGTCTATGTATCGCTGACCCACATCCTGACGCCCAAGACATTTTACGAGGCGAAGCTTTCCTTTTTCCGAGATAACCAGGACACCACCAACGTACCGGTAGATCAATACGGAGAAGGCATTACCGAGGACATTCGCCGGGACGCGGACGGCTACTTCACGGCCGCTCCCTCGACGAGAACCGAGTATCAGCTTACGAAGCGAGAACGGGTCAACTTCAAGCTCGATTTCTCCAGCCAGATCACAAAGGGGCACTTCGTCAAAAGTGGGTTTGAGGTCGCGTTCGACAAGGTGCTGACCGTATGGGAACGCTGGCGAAGTATGACGAGTTTTGCCCTGCGCGTGGCCGGGAAGCCATATACCAGGGATACGCCGTGGGAACCCATCCAGTCGTCCTGGTACATCCAGGACAAGATGGAGTTTCACGGGCTGGTCCTGAACGTGGGCGCTCGCTATGACCGACTGGATTGGGGCACCCAGGTGCCTCAGGGCGAACACGGACTCTGGTCGATGGCGCCGATGACCAAATCGTGGACGCGCCAACAGCTCATCCCTCTGGTGGATGCCAAGGCCCTGCAGGCCTGGAGTCCCCGGGTTGGAGTCTCACACCCGATCACCGACAGAGCTACGATCCGCTACTCTTTCGGAGTGTTCCGCCAGTTGCCCTCCACATGGTACATCGCTCAATACGGATGGGTTAGTCGAGCCCGGGCAGCGGATTTCAACAACAACGGACAGATCGACCCGACAGAGGTCGGGAACCAGTCGGACTC
Source organism: Gemmatimonadota bacterium (assembly GCA_026706845.1). Classification (NCBI taxonomy): domain Bacteria; kingdom Pseudomonadati; phylum Gemmatimonadota; species Gemmatimonadota bacterium. Next base: position 33,923 of record JAPOXY010000057.1, on the reverse strand, counting down.
GCGGGACTGGTCCGGATTCTGGAACCACATTAAGTATGAAACGACCACCAGCTTCGAGGTCGGGACCGACTGGAACTTTGTCGGGGACTACATAAGTTCTCTGACGGTCTTCTACAAGAGTGGGACGGATCAGTTCTTCTACGGCAATAGCTACTGGTGGGACCCGCAGAAGCAGGCTCCCCAACGCGGTGGGGCCGACTGGAGGAATAACTCCTATGAGGACGTCCGGGGCATCGAACTGTCGCTGAGGAAGAATCTCAGCCACGGGTTCTCATTCCTGGTTTCGTACAATAAGCAGTGGGTGTCGGCCGCACGCCAGTCCGGGTGGTGGAGGACCTACTTTGTGCCCGACTCGAACTGGGTCGCCACCGGATCCAACTACTATGTGACGCACTCCCGGGACACCAACGGCGACGGGCAGGTGAACAGCAGCGATTCCGGAGCGGAAGTACCGGTGCTGCTGACCGCTGAGGAGATCCAGGAATTCGGCCATCGGGCCAACGAACGGCTCCGGGCCATACAGAATGGCACCGCGGCGGACTACGACCCGCTCAAGGAATCCGAGATCAAAGAAATGGAGGATTGGCCAGGCATGTGGTCCTACAAACAGTTTAACGTAAACCCCCGGGGACGGAACACAGCACAGGGGACTTTTGGGACCGAACGGCCGGGTTTCGGATCGGTGGTGTTTGTTTATCACTCGCCGACGGACTATGGACCGGTGTGGGGCGACATCAGCGTCACGATGGTCTATCGGATGCAGGAGGGGAGGGCTAGGCGGTTCGCACTGCCTGGCGAGCCACCGAAGTGGTGGTTCGGACCTATGCATACCCGGACCGACCTGGCCTTTGTGAAGCGGTTCCAGATCCGCAACCAGGTGCGCTCTACATTCTATTTCAACGTCAGGAACCTGTTTAACCAGCGCGATCTACAGCCCAGGCCGGCTGAGGACTGGTGGAAAAACGGTCTGGATCGGCCAAGGCCCGACAGCGGCACGTACAAACAGTTCGGCGATACCGGAGAACTGAGCCGATATGCCGGGTTTCCAAGAGAGATCGAGCTGGGAGTGATGGTGTCCTTCTGACAGGTCAACTCTGTTTTATATCTCAGGGCTTGGGATTGAGGCGGACACAGGCTGTGGCCCGATCCCAGGCGCTCCTTATTATCACAAGGAGGTTTCAAGATGCGAATAGTGAGAATAGGCTTCTGGCCTGTGGTGCTGTCGCTGTTGTTCCTGCCGTGTAGCCTTTGGGCCCAGGCTGCGCCGATGCGGAACCTGACCCGGGGACTGCTCTGGTCGGGCTATCGCAGCAACGGCATCCAGGGTAAGACCGAGGGCATGACCAGGAGCTGGACGAGACTGTGGGACGCGGGCTTGATGTACCCCGGTGCTCCCATTTTGGAGGGAGACTTTGAAGACTACTGGGGAGTTAAGGAGAGCATCGACTTTGCGGACCGTTCGACCCACACCAGCCAGGGAGAGGGGATCTATGTGCTGACAAAGGACGAGAACGGCTTCTACAATGTGTCGATGTCCAATCCCCGGATAGTCACAGAGGATATCGTGCCGATGACCTACGATGCCTCCGCCGGTCCTGAGAAAGACCTGGGCGTACGGACGGTCTCTCCGGCGACTGGAGCAGTGACGGCCAACTACTGGCCAGGAGCACCGCCGGTGGTCAACGATGTGACGGAGATCCACAACTTCGACTACAACCGGTACATTCCCAACGACACCCAACCCGAAGAAATCCTGATTACGCAGTGGGGCACCGAAACCGGGATTGTCGTGACTCGAAAGGCCAAAGCGTGGGGCTACCCGGACTACGACGACTTCATCATTCAAGAGGTCATTCTGGAGAATACCGGGACGAAGCAGTTGAACGATACATACCTTTCATTTTTCAATCTGCCCAGAGTCTCCCGGGCAGGGCATATGTGGACGGGCTGGACCAGCGGCTGGGAGGATGTGAGCCCCCGGGTGCAGGACGACTGGTTCAAGTACAGCGAAGCGCCCAATTTCGATGGCCACGCGGATCTGAGAGGAAAAAAGATCCAGTACGTCTATGACGGCGACTACCCCTTTGACCAGGCCGATGACACGGGTGAGCCTGCCCGGCTGGCCGAGGCCCCGGGCAATGTCCGAAACTCCGGCCTCCTCAAGGAAGGGCAGCTCCGGGCATTTCAGTATATCGGGCTGGCCCTGTTAGACGCCGATCCGACCGACGGGTTCGCCCAGGACGACGAGGTCTATGTAGCACCGAAGAATCCCGACCAGCCAGCCTTCCCCTTCTGGTGGCAAATCCGCAGCCTGGACGACATCGATACGCCGGAGCATCCTATGTCCGACGAGGAGATCTACCTGGAGATGACCGGGCAGGGAATGCGCCCCATCTCGCCAAAGCACCCCCAGGACAATCCCACAGAGCTTATGAACATGGGCTTCGCTCAGACCTATGGTCCCTACGATCTGGGCCCCGGCGACAAAGCCAAGGTCGTGGTGGCCTGGGTAGCTGGCACCGGAGCCGAATTTGCAAGCTCAGGAGAAACAGTGGACATTTTTGGATGGAGTAGACAGCCGGGAGCTCAGGCTCAGGTGCCCGACGGTGAACGGGCACTGGCCCAGCACCTGGATCGGGCCCGGTTTGCCTACGCCAACAACTACGATATCCCCGACGCGCCGCCCGACATCAGATTCACGGTGGAAAGCGACGAGGACGGGAACAACCTGCTGTCCTGGTCTGCCGACGCAGAGGCCGCTGAAGACCCCGACTATATGGGGACCGCCGAGGCGCGGGATGTAGCTGGCTATCGGATTTACCGGTCAGAACTCACATCTATGGGACCCTGGGAGCTTCTGGTGGACCTCCAGACCGGCACGCACAGCTATAAGGATGCCTCCTCGCTCGCGGGGTTCAGTTATTGGTACTCTGTCCGAAGCTACGACACTGGGCACACCGACTGGAACGGCACAGGAATGGCGATTCCCTCCCTGGAGAGTGGTCACGGCGCGCCCGAAACGAGGACGCACCTGCAAAGCATACCCTTTGTGGTGGCCTCCGATAAGAAAGACCGATTCGAGGATCCGGTGATTGTGGTGCCCAACCCATTCAGACTCGACGACATCCACCGCTACCCGGGCGGTAGCGAAGAGATCCGATTTGTGAATGTGCCCCGAAGGTGCAAGATCTCGATCTTTACCGTCTCTGGAGATCTGGTCGCGGTGGTCGATAACCCGGTGCGGACAAGGTCCCCGATTCGGGGAGAGACGAGTTGGAATCAGGTGGTACTGAATTTCGCGTCGAAGGTCTCGACGGGAAAGTATTTCTTCGTGGTGGAGTCGCTGATGCCGGGGAGCGAGGGCGAGAAGAAGACAGGGACATTTATGATTGTCAAATAACCGTGCGACCATGAAAGGAGGCATAAAAATGAGACGCAGTCTGTTGATAGCCACTTTGGCCGCACTGATGGGGCCGCTTCTGGCCGTGGATGCAGAGGCCATCTTCAAGAAACTGGGCACGACCGGGTTCTACTTTGTGAAAATTGGCCAATCGGCTCGCCCTGTGGCGATGGGATCTGCGTATATGGCTATTTCTAACGATATCAATAGCATCTTCTGGAATCCGGCTGGCCTGACCCACATCGAGAGGGCTGCATATACCTTTTCTTACAATCGCTGGTTTGCCGATTCAAAACTCTACTCGGGTGCCGTGGCTTATCGTTTCGGTGCTTCGGTCTTCGGGATCAGCATGGTGTCGTTTCGGACGAAGCCATTTGAGGAGACGACCATTTTCGAACCCATGGGCACCGGCAAGATGGTAGAGGGGGACGACATCGCGTTTGGTGTTGCCTATGCCTACCAGTTCACCGATAGGCTCTCTTTCGGTGCAAACTTCAGGTACCTTCAAGAGTCTCTGTTCGAAGATTCGAATACGACTTTTGACGCCAGCGTCGGTACGCTTTTCTACACTGGTTTCCAGTCTTTCCGGTTAGCGATGACCCTGAAGAACTTTGGGCAGGACAACACCGTTATCGCAGAGAGCTCTTTTATGCCGGTGGTTTACACAATCGCCGGGGCCATGGAGGTGATCGGGAAGGTGGGAGATCCCACTTATCTAACACTTTCAGCAGAGAACGTGTTTGCGATTGATTACGAAGGACGCGTTCACATGGGTGCTGAACTGTGGTTGGCCAATACACTGGCACTGAGGGGGGGATACAAGTGGAATTACGACGCCGAGGATTTCAGCGTCGGCGCCGGGCTCAAGCGGGCTTTCGGTGCGGCGTCGCTCAGTGTAGATATCGCTTACACCCATAGCAAATTCTTCAACGCACCTTTGAGATTCACGGTGAACGGGACGTTCTGAGGCGTCTGTAATGGTATGCCTAACGCCGGGGGCATGGAGAGATCCAAACCCCCGGTGTTGATTTTGCGGACTGTTCTCGTATTTCTGTCCTCATTTTTTTCTGGTGGTCCTTGACCGTATTCTTGAATCAAACGGATATCCAAGGGACACCAGTTTTTTTTGAGGAATTCATTTAAAGGTGGGAGTGCTGGAAATGAAGACTTACAAGGTCGGTGTGGTCGGGCTCGGTCACGGAAGAAGCCATGTTCGTCTAACCCACGAATACCTTGAGCAGACCGAGTGCGCTGTGATCTGTGATGTGAACGAGGAGCGGCTGCAGAACACGGCTAAAGAACTGGACATAGGCAAGACAACCACGCATTACGCGGACTTGCTTTCGGACACGGACCTGGACATTCTGTGTATCTGTTCGCCCTGTCATATCCACGGGCAGATGGTGCTGGCAGCGCTGGATGCCGGCAAGCATGTGATGGTTGAGACGCCGATGGAAAACGAGTCCATGGAACGGCTCTGGAAAATTATCACGATGGCCGAACGCCGGCATCTGAAGGTCCAGATGGACTGCCCGGACCGGTGGATCCCGGAGTCAGTGAAGATGAAGCAGTTGATCGACGATGGCCATGTGGGGGAAATCTATTACGTGATCTGCGAATATTTACAGGATATTCGGCAGCAGGGCGGAGGCGGACTCATGAAAAAAGAGGGTTTTCGGATGGGCTACGGGGTGAAGGCACAGGAATCTGTGTCTGCCGGAGCGGGTATCTATGCTGTGGACACGGCCCGGTGGTTTCTGGGAGAGGACTTCACGGAGGTTTTTGCCTACGGCAATCGCAAGAATCTGCCCAGCCGGAACGTGGACGACCACGATGTGGCTCTGTTTCGGACGGCCTCCGGGGCGATTGCACGGGTCCAGTGTTCAAAGGCAGCGAGGCGTCCCTACAAGGAAATTACAAAATCGGTGTGGGGTACGAAGGGCACGATCGAATCTACGGGGTATCTGCCTGCGCCCCCGGACAGTACGGGACTTTACGGATGTCTGGTGGAGGACGGCGCCGGACCCAAGCCTTATACCGGGCCTTACGAGATGCGTCCGATTGAGGTGCCGCCAGTTCCACTACCGGAGTGGATCACCCAAGATATGGTCAGGAAGGTGGGGCATGGCGGTGTGGAATTCTTCAGTTGGATGGACTTGATCCACTCGATCGAGAACGATTGTATGTCGGAAATCAATGTCTATGAAGCGGCGCGCACATGTGCCGGAGCAGTTGCGGTCAACGAGTCGAAGGTGGCGCATCGACCGATCTCTATCCCACAGATTGCGGATCGACACGATGAGATGAAACCGCTCTATCCACTGCCCTATGGGGAAGCGTCGAGTGCGGAGCTTTGAGGTGCCGATTTTTCATAAATTGTCCTGGAGGCCGGAATTATGGAGAACGATACAAAACCATTCCCTCTTCAAGGTCTGGAAGATCGCGTTGCCGTGGTGACCGGCGGGGGACGAGGAATCGGCCGGGCGATCTCCCGAGAACTGGCGCGCCAGGGTGCGGCGGTGGTGGTCAACTACGCCGCCCATGCTCAGGCGGCCGAAAGTGCTGTGATCGAGATTGAGCGGGATGGAGGACAGGCTATGGCGATCCAGGCCGATGTGTCGGATCGCACAGCGGTGGAGGCCATGGTCCATGCAGCGGTTCAACGTTTTGGCGGTATCGATATTCTGGTCAACAACGCCGGTATAGATGTCGCCGTATCCGTTCTCGATACAACCGATGCCGATTGGGAGCGGATTTTTGCGGTGAATGCCCGGGGGTGCTTTCTTTGCACGCAAATCGCGGCTCGGGTTATGGTCGATGTTGGGGACGGTGGACGGATCATCAATATCAGTTCGCTCAACGCCCGCCTGGGCTGGATTGCGAGAGCCGCCTACAGCGCCTCCAAGGGTGCGATGGAGGCCTTTACCCGGTGTTGTGCCCGGGATCTGGGACAGTATGGGATTACAGTCAACGCCGTGGCACCCGGTGCGATTCGGACCGACATTTGGGGCGATGCGCTCACGCCCGGCGTTGAAAAGGCACAGGCCGAGCGCGTTGCCCTCGGGCACATCGGAGAGCCGGAGGATGTCGCAGGGATCGTTGTATTTCTGGCATCCTCAGCCGCGCGCTTTATCACCGGCGAGGTTATCCTGGTGGATGGTGGCCGGGGGACATGCGATTACCTGCCGACAGAGCATGCATTAGAGGACAAAATGTATCCGTAGATTTGATCAGGAGGGCGTTAAAATGGCAGAGGATACACTTAAACAGATTTTCGAATATGTTGATCAACATTTCGACGATCATCTGGCAGCTACGCAACGCTATCTTCGCCAACCCAGCATCTCAACGGAGAATTTGGGGATACAGAAGTGTGCCGAAATGACCGCAGAGATGCTGCGAGACCTGGGTGCAGACGCGAGGCTGGTCCCTCTGAAAGGCGGTCATCCCGTAGTGTACGGCCATTTGATGTCCAGCAATAGCGATCGCACCCTTCTGGTCTATGGCATGTATGACGTCCAACCGGTAGATCCGCTGGAGGCCTGGGATTCGCCGCCCTTTGAGGCCAGGATTGTGGATGGCCGTATCATTGCCCGAGGTGCCATAAACACCAAGGGACCGCTGATGGCTTTTATTCACGCCGTCCATTCTATTCAGGCTGTCACGGGTGATGTGCCCGTCAACCTCATTTTTCTCATAGACGGTGAGGAGGAATTGGGCAGTCGGCATCTGCCTCAGTTTATTGAGCAGTACACAGATGAGTTGAAGACGGCCGATGCGATGTACTACCATCTCCCATTGGAGACCGTTAAAGGCCATCCGCAGGTAAGTCTGGGGTTCAAAGGCATTGCCTATTTTGAGCTGGCAGTCAAAACACTGCCGACTGATGCGCATTCCATGGTCGGGCCTGTGGTCAACAGCCCGGTGTGGCGACTGATCTGGGCACTTAATTCTATGCGCGGGGCCGACGATCGAATTGTGATTGATGGTTTTTATGAGAATGTACGGCTTCCCACTGAGGATGATGAGCGCCTGCTCACCGATCTGCTCGATATCTGGGGCCCTCGTGCCTTCAAGGAGATGTACGGTATTACGGAATTCCGTGAAGGGCTTGATGGCCTGGATCTTGTCAGAGAAGCGATTTTTGCGCCTGGCCTGAATATCGACGGCTTTCTGTCCGGCTACACTGGGCCCGGACCCAAGGCGATTGTGCCTGCTTCGGCGATGTGCAAGATAGACATCCGGCTGGTGCCGGATATGACTGTCCAGGAGATTTTGGACAAGGTACGCGCCCACCTGGACCGGCATGGGTATGGCGACATCGAACTGAGATTTGTGACCGGATACGATCCGGCCAGGACATCGCCGAAAGAGCATATCGCGCAAGCCGCTGTCAGAGCCCTCAGAAGATTAGACGCCGAGCCTGGAGTTGTGCCTATATTACCTGGAACGGCTCCGCAAGTGTTGTTCAGCGAGCCCCCGTTGAACATGCCCTTTGTGATGTCGGGACTCGGTCACGGCTGGTTATTGCACGCCCCTAACGAGTATTTCGAAGTGGAGGGCCTGCGGGCATGCGAAAAGTCGGCGGTTGCGCTTCTGTATGAATTTGCAGATGCTTGATGGTTGTGGCGGAAGAGTCGTCGGCCGCCACAGTGAAGGAGATTGAGGGAATGTCCATCTTAAGCACAGGAGACCGAACCTTTTGGGAAGAGAACGGTTATGTTGTTATTCCCAATGCCGTTCCCCCAGATCAGGTCAAAGCAGCCGAACAAAAAGTCTGGGATTTTCTGGGGATGAGTCCCGATCATCCAGAAAGCTGGTACCCGAATCCTCCCCGCGCGAGTATTATGGTCGAAATGTACCAGGATCAGACCCTCTGGAACAACCGCCAGAATCCCCGCGTCTATCGGGCGTTCGCCGAGATTTTTGGGACGAAGAAGCTGTGGGTTAGCATCGATAGAGCCAGTATGAATCCACCGGAACGGGACGACTGGAAATACTCCGGCAGGTTCCATTGGGATACGTCGTTGGATTTGCCGATCGAATTTTGGGTACAGGGTGTGCTCTATCTAACGGATACTGCCCCCAACCAGGGGGCGTTCTCCTGTGTGCCCGGCTTTCACCGAAAGATCAAGGCGTGGCTGAAGGACCTGCCGCCGGATGCCGACCCCCGGCAGCAGGATATCGAAAGTCTGGGCGTGCGGTCAATTCCAGGCAGGGCGGGAGATCTCATTATCTGGCACAGTGCGTTGCCTCATGGAAGCAGTCCAAATACGGCCGATCTTCCGAGAGTAGCGCAATACATCACTATGTATCCCGCTCAAGAAGAAGATGAAGAAGCACGGGACCATCGGATTGAGGCCTGGCGAGATCGCCTGGCGGGTCTGGTTATCGAAGTAACCGGTAAGCGCTGGGAACTCCGGAAAGAAAAGGAACACGAACTTGGCCTGACAGCAAAATTGTCTCCCCTGGGACGAACACTATTAGGTCTTGATCTATGGGAAGACAATTGAAGAAAAAAATAAAATAGGAGGTCAATTTGATGGATTTTGAAGAGATCAAGCGGCGTCTGTCCCTTCTCGATACCGCGTGCATATGTGATGCCAATAAGGACCTCAGGGCTGTCGATTCTGCCATTCGTCCAATCACCACTGGCCTCAAGCTCATCGGACGTGCACACACTGTGACCTGCCACGAAGACTTTCTTACGGTCGTCAAAGCGCTGAGAGACGCCGAGCAGGATGAGGTTCTTGTCATCGATTCCCAGGGCAGTCGCAGGGCGCTGACGGGCGAATTGTTTCCGACTGAGGCCATGCGCAAGCAACTGGCTGGCGTCGTCATCGACGGTCCCTGCCGGGATACGGCAAAGATACGCACCTTACCTATTCCGTATTATGCCCGTTCAATCTATCCCGTTGCCGGTACCACTTCCAAGATATTCGAGACACAAATACCAATCTCGTGTGGAGGCGTGATCGTGCATCCGGGTGATATTCTTTTCGGCGACGACGATGGTGTTGTTGTGGCAACCACCGCTGAATTGTCAAAGGCTATTCCGATTGCCGAGGATATCCAGAAAAAGGAAGGGCTGTTGCTCACAAAGATGGAAGAGGGGGTGAGCCTGCTTGACATGTTGAATTTTGAGGAACATTCTGCGAAGGTGGGTGCTGGAAAAGAGAGCGAGTTGAAGTTTATCGTTTGAGTTATTACCGCCCACGATGAAAAAAAATGGACATTAGGGCAGATAGGTTATGAATAGCCGAGAACCAGTTTTTGTTCCCTCCAGGGCGACGATTGAATCGACTGCCGTAGATGAGGCGCACCTGTCCTCACCCGCGAAGAAGGAGGGAATTACAACCAGATCGGTGATTCTGGGCGTTCTCTTCGCGGCCTTCGCCAGTCTGTTTCTGACCTATGATGAGTACGTGATTCGCTCCTCGTATCTCAACTTGAGTCATTTTCCTTTGATTGCCTTTCTGTGCTTCCTGGTCCTGGTTATTTTGAACGTCGTTCTGGGTCGTCTGGGTTTTGTGCGCCCGCTTTCGCCCTTCGAACTGCTGATCATCCTGGCGATGGTGATGGCCGGAAGCGTGTTGCCGACATGGCAACTGACGGGCTTTTGGCTGGCGATCATTTCCTCTCCGTACTACTTTGCCTCGCCGGAGAACCGATGGGAGCCATATTTTCACAACTACATCTCTGACTGGCTGGCCCCATCCGACCAGACCGGTGCGATGACGTGGTTTTTCGAGGGTTTGCCAACAGGGGAACGTATTCCCTGGGAAGTGTGGGTGATCCCCCTATTCTGGTGGGTCTGTTTCATCGCGGCGGTGACGCTGGTTTCGGCGTGCATCGTGGTGGCATTGAGAAGACAGTGGATCCATCACGAGAAACTGGGCTACCCCCTGGTGAGTGTCGGAATCGAGATGGCGACAAAATCTGGAGCAGTTGGCTTCAAGCCGGAATTTATGCGTGGAAAGCTGTTCTGGGCCGGGGCGGTGATTCCGTTCGGGATCGTCTGCTGGAACATCCTGACCTATCTTGTCCCGGGCCTCCCGGCCATTCCCCTGGGTGGGGGAAACGTCGTTCTTTACCCGGGTGCGCCGGGTATAAACCTGAACATCCACTTTTTTGCGATGGCGTTCGGTTTTTTTGCGAACTTAGAGGTGCTGTTCAGTATCTGGTTCTTCTTTCTGATCTTTATTGTCGAGGCCTCCATCTTCAACCGCATCGGCTACAGCGCTGGGGAGGGGGCGTACTGGTCGTCCTACAGCGCGGCCACCGGCTGGCAGTGCTGGGGGGCATTCTGGTGTATGGTGTTCTGGGTGCTGTGGACGGCGCGGCACCACCTGAGGAATATGGTGCGCAGTGCCTTCGGAGATGCACGTCTCGCCGGGAACAGCGACGAGATGATGTCTTATCGGACCGCCGTCTTTGGATTTATTCTGGGTATAGTATTCATTCTCTTATGGCTGCACAGCGCGGGAATGAGCTACAAGATGGCCCTGGTGTTGACGGTTTCTACTCTCGTCATATACATCGGAGTGTCGAGGATCGTGGTCGAGACCGGCCTGGCTTATGTGCGAGCACCCATGACGGCGCAGTATTCCACGCTGTATGTGCTGGGGACCGAGACAACCTCGGGGGCCAGCCTGACCGCCCTGGCCTTCACATACTCTTTAGTGGCCCGTGGGACGGGGCTGTTCATGCCGGTGCTGACGCATGTGGGGAAGGTGGCGGATGTGGCCGCACGTTCCCGCAAGGGAATTCTGGTCTGCACCGGCCTGGCGCTATTTGTTTCTCTGCTCTGCTCGGTGTGGGGAACCCTTTATCTGGGGTATGCCCACGGGGCCTACAACTTTAACTCCTGGAAGATCAATTCCGCTGCGCCGAAGGTCCTCAACGACGTGGTCGTGTATATGCAATCGCCATTCCCGACCGATTGGGAGAAGCTGCAATTCTTCTGGATCGGCGCCGGGGTTATGGCAGTGATGACGTTCCTGCGGTACCGGTTTCCGGGCTGGCCGATCCATCCGATTGGATTTGCGATTTCATCCACCTATTTCAGCTACCGAATGACCTTTTCCATCTTTCTGGCCTGGGCGTTTAAATGGATCTTTATGAAGATCGGGGACGCGGCGCTCTACAGGCGGTCCAGGCCGTTTTTTATCGGCATCCTGGTCGGCTGGGCGCTGGGAGTCGCCCTGACAATTCTCGTGGATGCGATCTGGTTTCCCGGTAGCGGCCACCATATCCACGCAGACTAAAGCTATATGGCACGCGCTTGGGCGGTTGACCTTGATCAAAGGAGAAACAGGCGATGGCAAAGACATTGAAGGTTGCTGTGGTCGGGATGGGCCATGGAAGGTCACACGTTCGGGTGTTCAACGAGTACATCGACCAGACGGAAGTGGTGATGGTCTGCGACGTCGTTGAGGAGCGGGCCAGGTCCGCAGCAGAGGAACACGGCATTGGCAAGTGGACCACTCGATACGCCGATGTACTCGCCGAAAAGGATGTGGACCTGGTGGCCCTCTGCACACCCTGCCACTTGCACGGGCAGCACACCCTGGCAGCACTGGACCACTGGAAGCACGTTATGGTTGAGGTGCCAATGGAGAACCAGTCCCTGGAGACGCTCTGGAAGATTGTGTATATGTCTGAAAGGCGCAATCTGAAGGTCCAGATGGACAATCAGCTCCGGTGGATGGCACCTACGGTGCATATGAAGCGGTTGATCGAACAGGGGAAGCTTGGAGAAATCTACTATGTAGAGACGGAATATGTCCATGACATTGAGGGAATTACCATCCGGCAGGATGGTTCTCCGACCTTCCGATGGGGGTTGGGAGAACTGGCTCAGGGATCGATCAGCGCCGGCGGTGGTCTGTACGCCGTGGATAATGCGTACTGGTTGATGGGAGAACAATTCGTCGAGGTGTTCGGGTACGGGAACAAGAAGAATATGCCCTATCGACAGGTGTACGATCACGAAGTAGCGCTTTTCAAAACGGCGAGCGGTGCAATTGCCCGATGCGTCTGTTCAAAGGGGCCAAAGCGGCCCACGATAGAGTATGCCGCCGTGTACGGGACGAAGGGCACGCTGGAGACCTCTGGCCGTGTGCCCCCTCCTCCCGATGGACCGGGTGTCTATGGTTGCTTTGTCGACGAAGATCCGAATTATAGCAGGGGCGTTTATGGGTGGATGTACACGATGTCCGTCAAACAGGAGGATGAGGCTTCAAAGGAGCAGTCGGAACACGGGATGGTGAAAATCGAAGTGCCGCCGCTGATTGTGGATGAGGATATCTCCAGGAGGGTGGGCCACGGCGGCACAGAGTACCTGGCCGACCTCGATCTGGTGAATGCCATCCTGGAGGACTATCAGCCGCCGTGCAACGTCTATGAGAGCGCCCGGTCCTGCGCCGGGGCGATCTGTGCGGTGCAGTCGATCTACGAGGGCAGGCCGGTCCAGGTGCCGGATATCGTGGATAGAAGCGACGCCGTCAAGCGATTTGGACCGCTACCGACTGCACACCAGAACTCAGACGAGCTATAAGGAGATTGAGCCAGTGAGTAATGGAGGAGTGACACGGCGGGAGTTCCTTGCAAGGAGCGGTCGAGCAACTGCCGACTTGGCAGGTCTGTCTCTGGTTGTCTGGCTGACGCCCGGCAGTGTCCGGGCCGCACCGGGGGTTCATCTCACCGTCTGGTGGTGGGGCGAACAGGAGACGCCGGGTCTGCAGCAGTGGGTGCGAGAGACCGTTCACCGATACAAGGCGGTGCATCCGGGCGTTGAGATTGCAACCGTGCTGCAGGCTACGGAATCGCTCTATCCGTCATTCGCCTCCGCCGGACAGGCCCGACAGGGCCCCGATATTCAGTATATGTGGGGTGGGGTATCCACGATGCAGTTCGTCTGGCGGGGGTATGTACATCCGATCAGCGACCTGCTGAGCAAGGACGACCTGGAGCCTGTTTTTCCCGACAGTCTGCGAGAGACCGCCTTTCAGGGGAAAATCTACGGGCTTCCCTGGTATGCGCTTCCCTTCCTGCTCGTTTACAGCAAGCCAGCTTTTGCCCGGGCGGGCCTGGATCCCGATCATCCGCCTCGCACCTGGGATGCGTTCCTGTCGGCAGCAGATCGCCTGCGGGCTGCCGGTTTTGTGCCGTGGGGATATGGTGTGAAGGGTCTGAGCGGTATTGGAAATTTTAGCAGCCTCTTCATTTTGCAAGAATTGGACGATTCTATCGATATTCTCAAGGCCGCTACCGGCGAGGTTCCGTTTATCGATCCTCTGTATTCAGGCTGGCTACACCGCGTGGAGGAGATGATTCGAAAGGGCGTTTTCAACCGGGATGTCTCTTCGCTGGAATACTATCAGGCTCAAAACCTGTTTCTGGCTGGAGAAGCGGCGATGGCCGTTGCTGGCCAGACCAAGGTGAGTTACTTCAGCAAGATGCTGGGAGAGGAGAACGTGGGTGTCATGCTGCCTCCCAGGTTCGGGAGCGGCAGGCTGGCGGGTAGGATGCCGAATACGGCACAGCAGTTGCTTGTGACTTCGTGGTCGGATTACAAGGAAGAAGCGGCCGATCTGCTTTGTTACTTTCATACCCCTGAACGACTGGATAGGATGCATGCCCTGTCGGGAGCAATTCCACCCGACGGGCGCTTTGATCGCAGCAGGCTTGTGCGGTCGCAGGATCGCACAATTGCCGCGTGGATGGAGAGCGAGAGCATGACGAATTACCAGAACTACTGGCCGCCTCAGATGGATCGGGAAAATCTTTTTCCGGCGGTGCAGTCCCTGTTCGCCGGAGCACTATCTGCAGATCGGGCTGCAGGGCAGGTGGACGAGTTCCTCAACCGGTGGCGGGATTCGAACGTGGATATGGTTGAAGAACTCACGACCTGGGCTTCTGAGACCAGGTAGCGTATGCAGGTCAGGAGACAGCGTGTGATGATACAGTGGTCAAATCGTGCGGGGTACACCTTTCTCGTTCCCGCCCTTGCCATTCTCGCCTTCGTGTATGCATACCCTATGGCAAAGGTTATCGAATTCAGCCTGCGGCATAGAGGGACCGGTGTGTGGACGGCGCTGGACAACTACCAGCGCTTGCTGGGCGATCCGATCTTCTGGCAGGCGTTGTGGAACAATGTTGGGTTGTTCTTTCTAATACCGATTCTCGTTGTTCTGTCTCTGGTTTTTTCGTCTCTTCTGTACGAGCGGATCAGAGGCTGGCAGGTGTACAGGTTTTTCATCTTTCTCCCGTACATGATACCGGTTGTGGTTACCGGCATCGCGTTTGGTTATATCCTTCAGTATCGCGGTCTGGTCAACAGGGTCCTCGATTTCGCCGGACTGGGCGGACTGCGCCAGGATTGGCTGGGAGATCCTCAGCTCGCTTTTTTTACCGTAGGGGGTGTGATCGTCTGGCGGGAATTGGGGTTGGGCATAGTCCTTTTCCTGGCCCGCCTGATGCAGGTTCCGGGCGAACTCTACGAAAGTGCGCGTATCGATGGGGCGGGCTGGTGGCAGACGCTTTATTACATCACGGTTCCGCAGCTGAGTACGGTGATTCTGTTTTACACGAGTGTTATGATGATTCAGCTATTTAGCTGGGTATTCAATTATATCTTTGTACTGACCCGGGGCGGGCCCGGCTTCACCACTTACGTGAGTGAATTTTATATCTACCAGCGGGCTTTCAGCTACGACGAGATCGGCGTTGCCTCCGCCTGTTCGTTTGTCGTGGTGTTGCTCGTCGCTGTGGGCCTGACCGGCCTTTTCAGCCTGCTGCGCCGGGTGGAAATCTTCGAGTAGAGGATGCTCGCGATGGTCCAAAGATTTTTTCGGTCGGCCGTGTGCCACTTTGTTCTTCTCGGGCTGTGCATCGTGGCCCTCGTCCCCCTCTACTTTATGGTGGTTTCTGCTCTTAAAGAGCAGATGGCGTTTTTCCAGGATCCGGTGGGATTGCCCTCTTCGCCTGTGCTGGACAATTTTGCCGTTGTCTTTGGCCAGTCGAAATTTGCGCGGTGGATTTTGAACAGCGCTGTTCTCACAATCGCGTCGGTCGGTTTGACGCTCGGTATCTCGTGCTTTGCAGCTTATGCCTTCGCCCGGATCCCTTTCACGGGTCGGCACGTGCTCTTCCGGCTGACCTCGGCGCTGATGGCCGTTCCGGTCATCGCCATGATCGTGCCGCTGTTTGTCTTTATGGTGAAGGTCGGCCTGGTGAACACCTATCCGGCGGCCATTGCGGTGTATTGCGGGTTTATGTTGCCCTATACCACGTTTTTTTTGACTGGCTTCTTCAGCCGGTTGCCCCAGGGGATATTCGACGCAGCCCTGATCGATGGGTGTTCGCACGGGTTGCTGTTGCGCAAATTCGTGCTGCCGCTGTCTCTTCCGGCGATCGCCACCCTGGCCGTCGTCAACGCGCTGTGGGTCTGGAATGAGTTGCTCATCTCCCTGGTGCTCCTGCAGGCCGACGATATGCGCACGCTTATGGTGGGGATCACTGTTTTTCGGGATCGATTCGGCGTCAATGTGCCGGTGACGATGGCGGGATTGCTCGTAGCCGTTTTTCCGATGCTTCTTTTGTACCTCAGTGGTCTGCGCTATTTTGTTTCCGGCCTGATGGTCGGTTCGCTCAAAGGTGAATGACAGCCAGCGGATGGCGGACGGAAACTCAGGAGAGAGATGCGTGTTACCGAAAAGAAGAGGTAGCGATGGCGAGCGTGACTCTGAAGCGTGTGCGAAAGGTGTTCGACAAAGCAGTAGTGGCAGTGGAGGATGTCGATCTCCAGGTGGAAGATGGAGAGTTTGTGGTCCTGGTAGGTCCATCCGGATGCGGGAAGTCGACAATCCTCCGGATGATCGCCGGCCTGGAAGAGGTGACCAGAGGAGAGATCTATATCGGGGGGGTCCTGGCAAACAATCTCCTGCCCAAAGATCGGGATATTGCTATGGTCTTCCAGAATTACGCCCTCTACCCCCACATGACCGTTTACCAGAATATGGCCTTCGGGTTGAAGCTGCGGAAATACCGGAAGGAGGAGATCGACGCCCGGGTACGGGAGGCGGCAGATATTCTGGGAATCGGCGACCTGCTTGGCCGGAAGCCGAAGGCGCTGTCGGGTGGACAGCGACAGCGCGTGGCGGTAGGGCGGGCTATCGTTCGGAAACCGAAGGTCTTTCTGTTCGACGAGCCGCTGTCGAACCTGGATGCCGGGCTGCGCGTCCAGATGCGCACAGAGATCAGCAAGCTGCATATGCATCTGGACGCGACGATGATCTATGTCACCCACGATCAGGTCGAGGCGATGACGATGGGGGACCGGATTGTAGCAATGCGAGAGGGACGAATCCAGCAGATTGGTTCCCCTATCGATCTCTATCGGCATCCGGTCAACCGGTTTGTGGCCGGTTTTATCGGCAGCCCATCGATGAATTTTCTGGAGGGCAGGCTGATTCGAAACGAGGGTGTGGCCTTTTCCAGCGGTGCCATCTGCTTCCCCATTCCAGAGCGATGTGTCGGTTGCCTGCAAGCCTATATCGGCCGGGATCTGGTACTGGGCATCAGGCCGGAACATATTATCGAGGCGTCTGCACCCTACGGACCCCGGGAACGAGGGGAGGTCCGCGCCAGCGTTGAGGTGGTAGAACCGATGGGAAACGAGACCTATCTCTACCTGAGGGCGGAAGATGCGCGGTTTGTCGCCCGTATCTATACGGATTGGATTCCGGCAGTCGGTGAAACGGTTCACCTGGCGTTCAATCTGACCGAAATGCACTTTTTCGACAAGGAGACGGGAGTAGCCCTGATTTCGAACGGAAGGGATGGCTGAAATCTGTTTCAACCTGAATAGAGATGGAGGATGGAAATGCGGGTTTTCTTGTTGTTGCTGATCGCGGTTCCGGTCTGGGCTCTAACTTCGGATCAGGAAGAGGTCGAGGCGCATTATCGGCGCGGAGTCAAATCTATGGATCAGAGCCAGCACAAGCAGGCGGTCCAGGCATTCCGGCGCTGTCTGGAACTCGACGCCTCCCACTACGATGCCCGCGTGCGGCTGGCAGAGATATATCTGCGGCAGCCGATGTTGGGGCGAGCGGCCGATGTGCTCCACCAGGCAATCAAGATCGAGCCGGATCGGGTCGAAGCCCGTCTTGTGCTTGCGGAGGTTCTGGCGACTGAGGGGCGGTTCTTCGACTCCCGACAGGAGATCCAGCAGGTGCTTTTGACCGATCCAGACGGTATCCCTGCGGATGCACGGATGAAGGTTGGCTACCTCCTGGGGATCGCGGGAGGGATGCTTCCCAACCTGGAGGAGGCCAAGAGGCAATTTGAGAAGGTGCTGGAAGTGAATCCCGATCATGTAGGCGCTTCCTTTCAGCTGGGTATCGTCGAACTCAGACTCGGTCAATTTTCTAAAGCCGCAGAGCGCTTCGCATCAATTACCCCGCATTATCCCCAACATTTTGAAGCCCAATATCAACTCGGGGTTGCCCATCTCCGAAGCCAGGATTACCGCAAGGCTATTCCCGCTTTGAAAGAGGCCCTTAAAATCAGGCCGGGCAGCCTGGAGGCCAAATGGGCCCTTAAACTCGCCTACGATCGGGAAGGCGGATATCCAGAGGATTTGGAGGAGAGATATAGACTCAGGCTTTTCCACGAGGATTTCGGAGTTTCTCTCCCTCTGTTTACCGATATCGCTTCCCGGGTGGGAGTCGCGAAGGTGGATGGCGGACGAGGCAGTGCCTGGGGAGACTATGACAACGATGGGGACCTGGATATTTTCGCCCTGGGACATTATGCGCCTCAGGCTCTCTATCGAAACAACGGAGATGGCAACTTCACTGATGTGGCTGTCCAGGCGGGATTGGCCGATATGCCGGGCGGTTTCGCGTCTCTGTTTGCCGACTACGATAACGACGGGGACCTGGATCTCTACGTAACTCGGGACGGCTGGTTTGGTAAGAAGTCGAATTCGCTCTATCGGAACAATGGGGATGGAACCTTCACCGATGTGACGGCGAGTGCTGGCGCAGGAGATTCCGGGTCGAGCTTTGGCGCTGCCTGGGGGGATTACAACAATGACGGGGCTCTCGACCTTTACATCGCCAACGGTGTGGTCGGAGATGCGTCACCCAACGTGCTCTATCACAACAATGGCGACGGCAGTTTCACCAATGTTGCCGCTCAAGCAGGTGTTGCAGACACCCGATCAGCTATCGGGACAGCCTTTGGAGATTACGATAAAGATGGTTACCTGGATCTGTATGTCGTCAATCATACGGAGCCCAATGTCCTTTATCACAACAATGGGGATGGGACCTTTACAGATGTGAGCGAGCGAGCCGGAGTCGCCTCAAGACGGAAGGGATTTGTGACGTTTTTTTTGGACTATGACAACGATGCGGATCTCGATCTTTTCTTTTCATCTATGGCCGATTTCACCGATTATATCCAGAGTCAGGTTGACGGAGAAACAGGTCCGGACGCTTATTATAGCACGCCTGTGCTCTACCGCAATAACGGGGATGGAACCTTTGCGGATGTGACTATCCAGGCGGGGCTGAACAAGGCCTTCGGGTCGATGGGGGCCAACTTTGGCGATATTGACCAGGATGGATATCAGGACCTCTATCTGGCCAACGGGGGCCCGGAGATGGGGCGGTTAGAACCCGATGCCCTTTACCGCAACAACGGGGATGGGACCTTTACGGATGTGACCGCGGCTACCGCCGTAGTCGAACAGGTCGGAAAGGGGCATGGTGTGACCCTTGCAGATTATGATGGTGACGGTGATTTGGATATTTACGTCCCTGTTGGGGGGGCGTTCATAGGGGATCAATGGGTGAATCGCTTATATCGCAACGAAGGGAATTCCAACACCTGGCTGGTGGTTAAAACGGTTGGAACTCAGAGCAACCGGGATGGAATTGGGGCGGCGGTGACCGTGCGTGCGGGGTCGCTGTTATTGTACGCAGAGGTCAGCGGGGGATGCGGCTTCGGATCTACGAATAGCCTTCCGCTGGAGTTCGGGTTGGGGTCCAACAAGCGCGTGGACCTTCTGGAGATTCGATGGCCGAGCGGTGTGGTTCAACGATTTGAGAATCTCCAGGTAAATCAGGTCCTCACGGTGACGGAAGGAGAGGAATTGTGAATGCCAGCTTAAAAAAATGGAAAAAAGGTTGGATATACGCTGTACTCCTCCTGTTGATCGGGCTTATCATCTACCTCTGGCCGTATCCCGAAAAGGAGAAGGGCATGTCCAGGGGGGAGATAAGGTATCATTTAGGGATGGTTCACTTAAACCAAGGCGACCGCGACAAGGCAATGGAGGTCTTCCAAAAAGCAGTCGAATTAGATCCGGATTCTCCGATGCCCTACTTTGGTTTGGGCCTTGTTCACACATCCCATGGCAAATATGATGAGGCGGTGGAGGCCTTCCGCAAGGTGATCGGTCTGAGGCCAGATTTTGTGGAGGCCTCCTATAACCTCGGCCGGGTTCTTGCACAGCAGGGCGAGTACACGGAGGCAATTCGGGCCTATGAAAAGGTGGTCGCGATCAACCCGGATCTGACCCAGGTATATTACAATCTGGGAGAAATCTACATGGAGGGAAAGGAGTATGCCCGGGCCATAGCGGAATACAAAAAGGCGATACAGCGCGATCCAGACTATCGAGATGCCCACTACGCGCTGGGAAATGCTTATTCAAAACAGCGCAAGTATTCGGAGGCCATTCAGGCGTACGAACGAACTCTGGAGATCGATCCGGAACACGCGAAGTCCCACTACGGTTTGGGTATGGCCTACATGAGACAGGGAAAAACCGACGAGGGAGAGCGGGAGTTGGAGATATTCAAACGGCTGTATGCGTATATGGAAGAGGTAGAACAGGCGGAAACCGTCCTTCGACAAAGTCCCAATGATCCCTCTGTTTACGTTGAGTTGGGAGTGATCCACGCGCGCTACGAAAGGTTTGAGCGGGCTGCCAGGACGTTTCAACGGGCGATTGCGCTGGACTCAGTTTCGGTAGATGCACATCACAATCTGGGCCTGGTCTATGCACAGCAAGGCATGTATCGGGAGGCCGAAACAGCATTTCAGAAGGCGATCGGGCTGGACTCGGTTTCAGTAGATGCACATCACAATCTGGGCCTGGTCTATGCACAGCAGGACAAATATCGGGAGGCCGAAACGGCGTTTCAACGGGCGATTGCGCTGAACGCCGAGTTTGCGCCAGCACATGTTGAGTTGGGTGCAGTACATCAGAAGCAGGGGGTGCTGGATAAGGCGATGGCCGAATATCAACGGGCGATTGCGCTGGATCCCCATCTGTTGAAAGCCCATAACAACCTCGGGGTCATCTATGCAGCGCAAGGGCGATTGCTGGAAGCAGTGGCGGCCTGGAAGGCGGCGCTTGCGATCGACCCGACCGATCCCGAAACGAAAAGAAATTTGGAAGAGGCAGAAGAGATCGCACGCAAAACGCCCTAAAGGTGGCGTTACGGATGTGTTGGGACCTGCAAGGTGGATAGAAAGGATCGTTCAGGATGTTCTGGTTTCAATCAGCGCGAGTGTGGACAACCCGTTTCATGATTCTCGTCGCGTTATTTGGCCTGACTTGTAGCCCAAAACGGGATCCAGGCGATGCACAGGGCGTTCGATTTGTGGATATCACGGTTCAGGCGGGGGTCGAATTCCACCACGTCCACGGAGGGAGTGGGCAAAAGTACTTTGTAGAGACGATGGGGGCAGGCTGCGCTTTTTTTGACTGCGATGGCGATGGCGACCTGGACCTGTATGCTGTCAATGGTGCCCCACTTCCGGAGTTTGTAGGAAATGAGACGCCGACGAACAGGCTTTATCGGAACAATGGGGATGGAACATTCACCGATGTGACGGAGCGCGCCGCCGTGGGCGACACGGGATACGGAACGGGATGCGCCACCGGCGACTATGACAACGACGGGGATCTAGACCTCTATGTGACCAATTACGGTTCCAACATCCTCTATCGAAACAACGGGGATGGAACATTCACCGATGTGACGGAGCGCGCCGCCGTGGGCGACAGCCACTGGGGATCGGGGTGCTCGTTTCTGGACTACGATAACGACGGGGATCTGGACCTCTATGTGGCCAACTACCTCGATTACTCATTGGACGATCCGCGAATTGATCTGATCCCCTATATCGTCGATTATCAGGGCGCCGGTGCCTCGGACCTGAAGACATATCCCCATCCGCACAACTTCAATGGTGCGCCCGACCGACTCTATCGGAACAACGGGGATGGGACATTCACCGATGTAGCCGATGCGGCGGGTGTAGCCAATACCGAAGGGAAAAGCCTGGGTGTAGTCGTCACAGACTACGACGACGATGGAGATCTCGATCTGTATGTGGCCAACGATATGGTTGGAAATTTCCTCTATCGGAACAACGGAGACGGGACATTCACCGATGTGGGATTGATCTCCGGGGTCGGTTACAACGAGAACGGCCAGGAGGAGGGAGGCATGGGCGTGGCTGCCGGCGATTACGACAACGACGGATGGATGGATCTGATTGTCACCAATTTCCAGCATGAGACTTATACCCTCTACCGCAACAACGGGGATGGAACATTCATCGATGTGTCATTTGCCTCCGGTACAGGCAGGGTCACCCGGCCTTACCTCGGATGGGGAGTCGGTTTTTTCGATTATAACAACGACGGGTACAGCGACCTCTTCGCGGCCAACGGTCACGTGCAGGACAACATCGAAAAGCTGGACGGATCAACCTCTTATCCACAGCGTAATCTCCTTTTTTGCAATAACGGGGATGGGACGTTCGCCGACGCTTCCCTGAAATCCGGAGATGGGATGCGCCTTGTGAAAGCCAGTCGGGGGACGGCGTTCGGGGATTATGACAACGACGGGGATGTCGATCTGTTTGTCCTCAACTCCAACGAGCGGGCGGACCTGCTGCGCAACGACGGGGGAAATCAGAACAACTATCTGACAGTCCGAACTGTGGGGACGGTGAGCAACCGGGATGGAATTGGCGCCAAAGTAAGGGTGGTCTCCGGGAGGTTGAGGCAGGTGAAGGAGGTGCGGAGCGGATCCAGCTATCTCTCTCAGAACGATCTCCGGGTTCACTTCGGGTTGGGCAGTCGTTCAACAGTGGATACCCTGATGATTCGGTGGCCCAGCGGAACGGTACAGGTACTGAAAAATATACCCGTCAACCAGGTTTGGACTGTGACTGAACAGACAGGCCCATAAGGGATAAAAAGATGAAAATTACCGATATCAAGCCGATGGCGATTAAAATTCCCCGGGAAGATACCTTTGGCGGAAAGGGAGTGGAAGAAGAGCAGGCGAAGGAGCGGACCTACGATGTGCAGCCGGGATGGCGCGGACTCTATTCCCGCCAGACCGAGACGACGCTGGTCAAAGTGGAGACCGACTGTGGCATTGTGGGGTGGGGAGAGGGACAGGCACCAATCGGCCCGGAGGTGACGGCGATGGTAATCGACAAGGTGCTAAGGCCGATTCTGATCGGAAGAGACCCGGCCGAGTGGGGAGTATTGAAACACGAGATGTATCACGCGATGAACCTGCGGGGACACTACTCCGGGTTTATGGTACACGGCCTTGCAGCGGTAGATTCCGCCCTGTGGGATATCCAGGGGCAGAAGCTGGGTGCGCCGGTAGTAGAACTTCTCGGCGGGGCTTTTCGGGATCGAGTACCGGTTTATGTTTCGGGGGTGCGGGGAAACTCAATTGAGGAAATGGCAGAGACGGCACGCGGGCATATATCGGACGGTTTCCGGGCACTCAAGATGTTTTTGGGCTTCGGAATTGAAAGAGATTTAAAACACGTTGAGGGAATTCGAGATGCGGTGGGGCCGAATGTCCGGCTGATGGTAGATGCACTGTGGAATTATGACACACCGACGGCCCTGCAATTGGGACGGCACCTGGAGCGGCTGGGGGTGTTCTGGTTTGAAACGCCGACCAGCCCGGAGGATATTGAAGGCCACGCGGAGATTGCTCGGGAACTGGATATGTTCGTTGCAGCCGGAGAGACCGAGACAACGCGGTACCAATTTCTCAACTGGTTTCAGGCGCGGGGGCTGGATATCGCACAGCCCGATGTGGGGCGTTGCGGAATTACGGAAACCAGGAAAATTGCCGATCTGGCCGAGACGTTCAATATCCCCATTGCGCTGCATGCAGGGATCTGTCTGCCGCCCAGTATCGCGGCTTCAATCCATGTGGCATTGGCCATTCCAAATTTGATTTTCCAGGAGTATCAACCGCTGATGCTCGGTCTTTCCAACCAGTTTTTGAAACGGCCTATCGTGTGTGAGGAGGGCCATTTCCACCTGCCCGAAGGGTCGGGGCTGGGGATTGAGATGGATGAAGATGCCCTATCTCAATATGTGATTTATCCATAACAGGTAATATCCGTTGAGATCGTCAATCAATGAGCGATCGATAGCCGGACTTGAACGAGGTGATGGGTATGATTTTTTCTCAGGACGACGCGACTGGTCAAGTGACGCTTTCACCAGAGGGACCCTTTGTCACCGGCTCATATGTGACCTTGACATTAACGCTTACAACAGGCGTGGACGGCCTGGCTGAAGGTGCGCGGTTGCGTGTTGGGATGCCCAATACCGGGTGGGAGCCTGTTGTGGTGCCCCAACTCCGATACTGGGACGAATTGGTGCGGGGAAAAGATCGAAAGTACGCCCCCTTTCATTCGGTCAACACGACAGCAGAGGTGGTCACCCAGGGGGACGCTGTGCTGCACCTGGAAACGATGGAGCGCATGTTGATTCCCGATGAAGACCCGGCGGAGGCGTATTGGCGATGGTGGATCACGGCGACGGTAGAGGATGGGCCTCTGGCCGGAGGAGACCAGATTGTGTTGACTTACGGTGACCCCCGATTTGTGAGACGCGGTGTACGGATTCAAACCTTTCCGGAAGAAGAACTAACGATTTCGGTATATGTGGATCCGGGCGATGGGAATTGGGTGCGCCCCAGAGGGGCGCCGGTTGAACTGGACGTGGTGTCAGGCGCTCCTGCACGGGCCAACGTAGTAGTCCCATCAGTGATTACAGGGCCCGTACCCCCGGTGCGGATTGCCCTGACAGATGCCTGTCACTGCCGTCCGAAGGACGATCCGCCCAGGTCCCTGGTCCTGCGCGACGCGCGCTGGCGCCAGGTGGATAATATCCAATTTTCCGGATTGCAGCCGGTTAAAGTGGAACTGGAAAATTCGGGAGCCGTTTTTGAGGGCGTGACGCTGACCGATTCGGAGGGAGAACAGATATGGGGGACTTCCAATCCGTGCATTCACTCGGATGAGAAAAATTTGCAGCTTTTCTGGGGGGATCTGCACGCTCAGAGCGAATATCACGTGATGCACTCGCAAAAAAAGGACGCCCGCCAACCGGGCTGGTCCAAGGGCATTTCCTGCGGCACGCCGGACGATGTGTATCAGTACGCCCGGGATGTGTCGCTGCTCGATTTTGTGGCCATTACCGATCAGGGCGCGATTACAGGCGTGGGCTGGGAGCTTCTCCAGCAGAAGGCTATCGAGTATTACAGACCGGGAGAATTTGTGACGTTCAAGTCCTATGAGGCCGGCTCTCCAGTGGGCCATCGGAATGTGTATTTTCGGGACGTTGCGGTTGAGCCGCCTCAGGATGCCGGGACGTTCAGCTATATGCCCGATTTTCTGTACGAGTACTATCGGGGACGGAAGGATGTGATGCTGATCCCGCATCACGTCAAGACGTGGACGGATTGGTCACTTCACGATCCGGACCTGGAGCCTTTGATGGAGATCTATTCGTGCTGGGGACAATCTGAAAATCCCTCAATGGACCGGTGGGACAAGGGGATGACGCCGGGGGCTGGGGCATGGGAGGCACTGAGACGGGGTTACCGACTGGGTATGATCGCCAGCAGCGACAACCATGTGGGCATGCCGGGACGGAGCTATCAGCACGACCGACAGGCCCATACGCCTTTTCCAGGGGGACTTGCAGCGGTCTGGGCGCCCGAGTTAACACGGGAGGCGCTGTTCGATGCGCTCAAAAGCCGTCGCTGTTACGGCACTACGGGTGCTCGCATTATCCTGGACTTCACACTCAACGATCAGCCTATGGGGAGCATTCTGGAGGTCGAGAGGGGCGAGGTACCGAGAGAAATCTATGCCTACGTCCGGGGTACAGACGCGATTGATCGCGTTGAGGTCGTGCAGAACGGGAAGGTCGTTGAGACTGGAACGCCCCCCCACCGGGATAGACAGGATATCTATCGCTTGCAGTGGCTGGACACCACAGCACTTGAGGCGAATGCCTATTACTACATCCGCGTAATTCAGACCGATGCCGAGATGGGCTGGTCGTCTCCGATCTGGGTGGAGCGGGTATAGAGAAGTCGCCCTTGCACCGCATCCGATGTCTCCTCCACACAAACAGTGATTGCCTACCATGTAAAGATTGTGCATAATAGCAAAGTAAACGAAAAAATACACATTCTCTATACTGAACAAATACCATGCGCGCTGTACGCAAACTAAAACCCGGCCCTGGACACATCGCCTTATGCGACATTCCAGAACCGGATATCGAACACCCCGACGACATTAAAATCGCCGTTCAGCTCGGTGGACTCTGCGGCACCGATCTCCACATCCGCCACGGCGGTTATGGCTCTCGCCCACCTGTCACACTTTGCCATGAACTTTCGGGTGAAGTCGTCAAAGTCGGCGCCAATGTTACCCGCATCAAAATAGGCGATCGCATCACAGTCCTTCCCACGGCAAATGGCGCGTGTGGGTACTGTCGCTATTGTCGGGCCAGCGAATTTTTCTTTTGCCCCCAGCGCAAATCCGTTGGCAGCATGCGCGACGGCGGATTTGCCGAATACTGCGTCATCCCCCAAAACCTCGCCTTCCCGCTTCCCGAATCTGTCTCCTATGACACCGCCGCGCTTGTTGAACCCCTCGCCTGCTGCATCAAAGCCGTTCTTTTTCACGCAAAAATCGTACCCGGCGACCTGGTACTCGTTTCGGGTCCCGGTCCCATTGGTCTGATGTGTGCCGACCTCGCCAGACTCGCAGGCGGGCGCGTTATAGTCTGCGGAACAGACCGCGACGCCCATCGCCTCGCTATGGCTAAAAGTGCAGAACACACCGTGGATGTCACGCGCGAAAATATATCCGAATGTGTCCGCTCGCTCAACAGCGACGGCGCCGATATTGTCATCGAATGTGCTGGTGCTGCCGCCTCCATCAATCAATGCCTCGACGCTGTGCGTCCCCTCGGCACATTCACACAGGTAGCACTGATCGAACACCCCGTTGAAGTGAACTGGGGCAAAATCATCTACAAACAGCTCTCCATAAACAGTTCTATTGCCCAGAACTGGCCCAGTTGGCAACGCGCCCTCGAAATGGTCATCGACAAAACAATAGATCCCTCGGCATACATATCCCACAGGCTGCCACTCGAAAATTGGGAACAGGCATTTGATGGCGCAGAGCGACAAGAGGGATTAAAATACGTCCTTTACCCTTAACCCACCGGCACAGTCACCAGGATGTGTTCAATCCAATCGTCGCTGTCATTGATCAACTGGTGATACGTATAAGGCGGTAAATGCACGGCATCGCCTGGCTCAACGGGATAAATCTCGTCATCGATCTTCATCTTGCCATGACCGCGCGTAAAATAATAAATCTGTTCTTTGTCATCGTGCATGTGATAATCGCCCGCCTTGCGGCTCTGCATCATATGCAGGGTAAATCCCGACGCCGCCAACATCGGTGCTTCTTCCTCGCTCAAACCAGCAGACCCCTTCTGCCTGAAAATCGACCAGATCAACGCCGTTTCATGGCCCACTGTGGGCGTGGCATCTTGCCAATTGCGAATCACCATCTGTCTTTCCTCCATTTTAAGTGTTGATGTTCAACGCCGCATCGATCTCCGCCTGATATTCATACAACTCTCCGCTTTCGATCTCTGCTGCCGTCACAGTGCGACCTGCGCGAGCAGACTCGCAAATCGCATAAATCGCCGCAACATCCTTCATTCCCTCAATACCATCGACCTCAATCGGTTCATCATTCAGAACAGCACAGGCGAGTTCGTATTGTTCATAAGCGATCAATTTCCAATCCACTGCCTGGTCGCCCACACTGTTTTTCGTGGG
The DNA here is from genome assembly GCA_026706845.1 of Gemmatimonadota bacterium. Lineage (NCBI taxonomy): Bacteria > Pseudomonadati > Gemmatimonadota > Gemmatimonadota bacterium. The sequence goes on along the minus strand of JAPOXY010000057.1, from coordinate 6,284 downwards.
AAAAAAATGATCTAAGAGAGGATGCAATTCAAAATCGTCAACAGCATCTAAAATCGCATTCTGATCTCTCACCTCGCCATCTGCCGATTGCCATATCGCCTGACTCCCGCGACTCCCGTAGCTCTGCAAACACCCTTTATCGCCTAAAATCAACTGACTGCGGCATGCGCCGTGCCCCCCAATGCCCATAATAAAACTCACCATCACGCCGCTTTCCATCTTCATCATCGCCATTGACGTATCTTCTGCCGTAGCGGGCACTTCATCGGGCATCGCGAGAAAACGCTGCTGATAAAATTCATACCGATCACCGATAGACTGTTGTTTTTTGCGCACTGGCTCCACCAGGCGCGTATCGCCATACACCTCGACCACATCGCCGAGTTGATACCGAATCAGATCCGCATAGTGTACCCCCATATCGATCAAGGGTCCCCCGCGGTCTTTTAAATGCCGCCAGGGCGTAATAAAAATTTCATTGCCGCCGCGCAAGGCGTGGAGCGTCGCCATATAAGGCGTTCCGATCCGCCCGGTATCCAACAAATGGCGCGTCAGCCTTGCCGAAGGATCGCGCCGATAATTTTCAGCAACCGACAGTTTTCGCCCGTTGCGCTCCGCCGCCTCATTCATAGCATGGCATGCTTTGACAGAAATAGCCATAGGTTTTTCAACCAGCACATGCAACCCCAGATCCAGAGCCTCACACACCACCGTGTGATGCACCGACGGATCAGTGACCACATCGACCGCCATCAAATCGGGAATCGCCTGCACCATCTCTTCTATGGACGTAAATACGGGAGGTTTTGAACCGAGCAACTGCTCGGCCTCTCTCGCAGCCATTTCTGCATTGTCTCGATTGAGATCGCACAAAGCGCACAATTCAATATTATTAAATGGCGTCTTCGCCAGTTCGCGCAACCCATACAAATGGCGCGTCCCCATACCGCCACAACCAATCAGAGCGAGTTTGAGTTTATCCATATCTTCTCCTTTGAATCGTGTGAAACAAAATTCGCGCTATCGTCCCGGGACCCGCCAGTAGGTCAGTGCCCGCCAACTCCATTCCAACGGGCCATATCGAAAACGTCTCATCAGCAACGGCGACCACCAGAGTTGGAGGCCCCATACAACGATGACAACTATGGCCTGTTGCCAGCGTGCAACCCGCCCGAAAAGCCCGAATCCATGCCCATAAAAAATAGTCGTGCAGATCAGCGTTTGTGCGATATAATTGGTAAACGCCATTCGCCCGGCTGCTGCCAGGCGCATCTGTAACGCAGAGAACCATCCGCGCCGAACCGCCAACATCACAATACCCACGTATCCAAATGCCATAGAGAGGCTACCCCAGTAGTTGAACTGCGACCCAAGGAACATCGAACGCTCCCAGTTCCATCCGGCCGCAAAATTCCACCAGGCTCCAGCAGCAACAATCGGCACGCCCACACCGAACCCGATGAGCGCGAGGCAGCAGTAGAATCGGTCATTGCGGGCCGTACTCAGGATGTGCCAACGGTAGAGGGCCATGCCCAGCAGCATGATACCTGCGGATTGCCAAAACACTTCAATTGGCAGGACCGTCGTGTGCATTCCCAGTGTATCGCTAGTCCGTTGTGCCTGCTGTGCGAACCAGCCGCTACGATAAGCGAGCAACTCCGCATCAATTTTGGCCGCATCTGGTGCCCACGTCGCGGTGATATCAGCCACATCTTTTTCGGGAATAAACTCTGTTGTCAGACCTATTCCAATGGACAGCACACTCGCCACTGCAAAAACAACGAGGCCAATGACCACCAGCGTCCGCGGCGAACGATTCCTAAAAAGAAAGAGGACGGAGCCGCAAAGCGCGTAGGCAACCAATATATCGCCCGACCACAAAAAATAGGCATGCACAAGGCCGAAGACGAGCAGATAGAATGTGCGGCGGTAGTGCAAGCCAGCGGAGCGACCACTGCGAGCCTCGGCGCGATCGGCAAATAGGCAGACCCCAGCACCAAAGAGCATTGAAAAGATTGACATAAACTTCTGATCAACGAGCAGGTAGCTAACCAGCCAGGTAAAAAAGTTGATACCATTGAGATCGCCGTAAGCCGTCGGGTTCAGGTACGCCGCCCCAGGCATTGCAAATGACTGGATGTTCATGACCAGGATACCAAGCACAGCAAAGCCGCGCAACACATCCAGACTCTCAATGCGATCTGCAACCTCAACAGGGCTGTTTAGAACGCGTTGGTCCATATTTTCACCTTATAGATTTGCTTACAGGGAATATATGCCATTATTAAAATTGAACACACTATATCTGATACCGCGCGCATCGCACTTACAAAATGCTTGCCCAACACACCCATCTCGAATAAGTTTATTAATGCTGTTATTTCTACTGCTAAAGATCATGTTTCCATGGATGAGCCATTTAGATTTTCATGGGAGTTATTGTTATGATGATCAAACGTCTTATTGTAAAAAACTGGCGCAATTTTCGAGAATTCGATGTTCCATTGCGCGAGCGTCAGTTTGTCGTAGGTGCAAATGCGTCCGGTAAGTCTAATCTTCTCGATGTTTTTCGCTTTCTTCGAGATATTGTAAAAGCAGAAGGCGGCGGATTGCAGAAAGCGGTCAAAGACCGCGGAGGTGTATCTAAAATCCGCAGCCTGGCGGCGCGACAAGATCCGGAAATTGCAATCGAAATTCACCTTGCAGACAATGCAGAATCCCCCGAAACCTGGCGATATGCGATAGGAATTAGGCAGGAACCTCGAGGTTATCGCCAGCCTTTTCTCACTTATGAACGCGTGTGGAAAGGTGATCAACAGATTCTTGATAGGCCAGATGCAGACGACGAAGGGGACCCACAGCGACTTACACAAACCTTTCTTGAGCAGATCAATGTCAATGCAGACTTTCGAGAGATTGTGCTTTTCTTGCGAGACATTACCTATTTACATCTGGTTCCTCAACTTTTGCGGTTTGCCGATTCGATTCAGGGCAGAGTTGTTGAAGATGACCCCTTTGGGCAAGGATTTTTGGAAAGAATTGCTACAGTCCCTGAGAGAACGCGCCGTTCCCGGTTGCAAAAAATTGAACAAGCCCTAAAAATTGCCGTGCCCCAACTTGAGCAATTGGAATTTATTCGCGAAGCAAACACGGGAAGACCTCATTTACAAGCCCTTTATTCCCACTGGCGCCCGAATGCGGGCTTACAACGCGAAGATCAATTTTCCGATGGAACGCTTCGTCTCCTGGGCTTATTATGGTCTCTTCTCGAGAGTGACTCCGTACTCTTATTGGAAGAGCCAGAGTTGTCATTAAATGCGGGCATTGTCTCTCAACTCGCACCGTTTATTTCCAGGATGCAAAGAAGCAGACGCCCCCAGGTATTTGTGAGTACACATAGCGATGCATTGCTTACAGAAAAAGGCATTGATGGCGGAGAAGTTTTGTTGCTTACACCAGCACGGGAAGGAACAGCGATTAAAATAGTCTCTGATATTGATGAAGTACAGACGCTCCTCGAAGCTGGTTTTACAGTTGGTGAAGCCGTGCTTCCAAGAACCAGACCTGAACATGCCGAACAGTTGAGCTTTTTAGAATGAGATCAAACAAAGTAATCCTCGCTGTTGAGGATACACTCAGCGATGCAGTTTCGACTAAAATTCTCGAATACTTTGACCTCGAAATCGTACAAAGAATCGGAAATAAAGGCAATTCTTACTTAAAAGAAAATGCCCGTAACCTCAACCGTGCAGCCAGAGGGTTTTATAATGTCTTTTTGTTGACAGATTTAGATTCTCCTCAAAATTGCCCGCCAAAGCTCATTCAGTCCTGGATTGGAGCACCTCTAAATTCTGGATTTTTCTTTCGCGTTGCAGTCATGGAAATCGAATCCTGGATTATGGCGGATCGCAGGGGCATCGCAAAATTTCTATCAATACCACTCAATCGCATTCCATACAACACCGACAATATAGAAAAACCCAAAGAGTTTCTCGTTTCGCTTGCACGAAGAAGTAGAAAGGGAAAATTAAGACGAGAACTGGTTCCGGTACCTAGCGCGACAACCGCAAAAGTAGGCACTGGATTTAATGCGCGTTTTACCGAATTTGTACGAGATCATTGGGATTTAGAACGCGCTGCTTCTGTATCTGCAAGTTTAAAGAGAACATTGGACCGAATCAGTAGTTTGCACTCTGTATAAATGTATTTCTAAGGATCTATATTCCCAACGCAATCTCTCTTCAATCTCCACACACCTCGCCACGCTCAACACCCCCAATGACTCCTAATCCATACCTGTAGTTCACGGACGAATAGATGCAGGCTTCTGTTTTAAACAAAAAACCCAATATAAAAATGTCCTCTTGCATTTTGAAACAAAATTGGGTAACTCTATCACTAATATGAAAAAGTAATGGGAGATTTCTGACTATACGCTATTCAACCCGCAATCGCGGAGTGCATTATGGTTATCGCAAAAAATATTGTCAAAACTTTCAAATTATCGCGGCAGCAAAAACGCGAAATGGGAGATGGTTTTCAGGGCAACACCATCGACGCAGTATGCGACATCAGTTTCACCTGTCAGCCCGGTCGCGTCTTCGCGCTATTGGGTCCCAATGGCGCGGGAAAAACCACCGCATTGCGCATGATTGCCACCATGCTCAAACCCACTTCGGGCAGCATATCTGTCGCGGAATACGACACTGTAACACAAAGTCAAGCCGTACGCGAAAACCTCGGCTTTCTCACCGGCAACACGGGATTGTACGATCGCCTGACGCCCAATGAAATGGTGCGCTACTTTGCCGACCTGCACGGCATGACCAGTGCCGATTACAACACGCGGCGCGACCACCTCTTTGCCCTCCTCGACATGGAAGCCTTTGCAAACCGCCGCATTGGCAAACTCTCCACGGGCATGAAACAAAAAGTCTCCATTGTACGCACGATCATACACGACCCCGATGTCATTGTATTCGACGAACCCACCGACGGTCTCGACGTCGTCACCTCGCGCAATATCGTACATCTCATCCGCGACTGTCGAAACGCGGGAAAAACCGTCATCTTTTCCACACACCGCATGGGTGAAGTCAGCCTGCTCAGCGACGACCTCGCCATCATTCACAAAGGCCAATTGCAGTTTAACGGCACACTAAAAGACTTTCACAACCAGATGCAAACCCCCACGCTGGAAGACGAATTTATCCGCATCGTTGAACAGGCATAGATTTGCTATAAGAGGTCCCCATGAAAACGATCTTCACCATCTTCAAAAAAGAATTTAAGGACATCACGCGCGACCGGCGTTCGATGATGATGATGTTCATCATACCAATGCTGTTATTCCCGCTGTTATTTACAATTGCGGCTGTCTTTACTACTCGTCAGGCCCAAAAAGTCAGAACCAAAACACTTGTAGTTGCCCTGATCACAAATGGCAATGCAGAGGCATTCCGCGAAACCCTTCTCAACCGCGACGACCTGAAAATACGAGAAGACATAACAGAAGACATAATCCCTCAGCTCATCCGCTCCGACAGCATAGATGCAGCCATTCGCGTTGACGAGCAATTCGATGCCCAAATCGCCGACTTACAGCGCGGCCAGATCCATCTCTATTTCAAATCCTCCAGAGATATGGACGCATCTCGCAATCGCCTGACAAGTCTGATTCGAGACTACGAAAACCAGATCATCAATGACCGATTCCAACGGCTTGCCCTCGACCGCACAATTGTGGATCCCGTGCAGGTCAGACGCCACGATATTGCTTCTCAACGGGAAAGAATCGGAAAAAGCGTGGGAGGTTTTCTGCCCTATATTTTTGTCATAATGTGTTTTATGGGATGTATGTATCCAGCCCTTGATCTGGGCGCAGGAGAAAAAGAACGCGCCACCCTCGAAACACTACTCGTTGCTCCCGTCAGCAAAATTCAGATCTTGCTGGGCAAATGTGGTGTAATTGTCCTATCGGGATTTGCGTCAATCGCCAATAGTTTTATCGGTTTTTTTATCGCCGTTATGTTACAACGAGAAATTGTCGCAAGAATCCTCGACGCGCTACAGGGCATGTTCGAAATATCATCCATCCTCCTGGTCCTTTCTCTGTGTCTGCCCTTAACCATCTTTTTTGCCGCCGCCTTAATGTCCGTCTCCATCTTTGCCAAATCTTTCAAAGAAGCGCAGAGCATTATGGCGCCCCTCAACATCATCATTATTATTCCCGTGTTTATCGGCCTCTTGCCCGGCATCGAACTCAATGCCATCACATCGCTGAT
>JAPOXY010000056.1 GCA_026706845.1 Gemmatimonadota bacterium | reverse complement strand
CAACCTCGCCTGTCAGCAGAATTTTTTGCGGGTGCTGGATGCATTGGGAACACTAACAGGGAACGACAAATACCATAATCAGGCAGACAAATGGATTGGCTGTGCGCTGGATAAAATTCACGATATAGAATCTGACCTGTTCTACTGGGGAGGCCATACCAGTTACGACCTCTTAACAGATGCGCCGGTGCTGGGCAATCACGAGATGAAGTGCGTCTATCCGCACTATGCGTACCTCTATAAAGTTCATCCCGAACGCATGCGCCGCTTTGTCAAAGCCGTCTGGCACGCACACATCTGGGATTGGCCCACCTTACTCTTTAACCGACACGGAATTTACGAAGCGTGGAAAGAAAAGTGGAATGTGGAATTTGAAGGAAGCCCATTGCCAATAGTGGAGAACACCGCGCTTTCCTTTGTCAACACGGGAAGCGATTTAATCCTGAGCGGGGCAATACTACACGCTCTCTCAGGCGATGAAACACCTTTGAGATGGGCAAAGCATCTACTCTCGCGATACGATCAGATCCGGCATCCCGAGACGGGATTGGCGGGGTATCAGTTTAATCATCGCGATCCCTGTCGGGTCCGAGAATCATTCAAACCGCCGTTTAGCGAACGGACAGATATCAACGAAGTAACAGTCATCACCAATAACGTGATCCAGGTTCGATACGGACGAGCCGCCGTCACCTTTCTCAATGCTGCGGGAGTCCTGGGCGATGAAAAGGGCAAAGCATTTCTCGATGTAGTAACCGCGGATTTAGAAGCCCTGGCAACCCACTGTTATAATGTCGATGACCACAGCTTTTATCCCGCAATCAATGACGGCACCCGCCTCTATCCGGAAAATAGCAATGAAGGAATCGGCTATTGTCCGCCTACAAAGCTGAGAAAAGTCCCGGCAAATGGCCTGATGTTCTTATCTTACGCGCGTGCATACCATCTGACCGGTATTGTGCGCTTTCGAGAAATAGCCTTTTCCCTCGCCAAAGGAATGGGCTGGGGCGACTTAAACGCGCCTGTGGATTTTGTATCTGGCGGTTCGCCTGCAAGTGATGAAGCGTGGGTAAACAAAGGACAAAACGACGCCTGTGCGTTATTCGGTTTACTGGAACTCCACTCGGCAACAGGCAATAATGCGCTATTGCAGTCCGCCACCTCTCTTGGAGAACAATTGCTGCGGCAATATCAGGTGAACGGCCTGATTGTCTCAGATAGTCGGGAAGGCGAAACGAATATCGATACCGCGCTACCACTCGCACTATTGCATCTGGAAGGGGCGAAACAGGGGGATCGCACAGCGCTGCCCGATTTTTATCCGAACAACACCTATTTCGATCCCAAAATTGTGATTCGTCGCTGGGAAGAAGAAGGTCGATAAATAACAACAGGAGGTTCACCATGAAAGCCGCTGTTTTGCGCGAAGCGCATCAGCCAATTACTGTAGAAGACGTCGAAATTGCCGACCCAATCGGACGCGAGGTCTTGATTCGCACCGCCGCCGCGGGGGTCTGTCACAGCGATGTTCATTTTCAGCAAGGACTTTATACCTGCGAGCTACCTGCCATACTCGGCCACGAATCAGCGGGCATTGTAGAGGCGGTCGGGCCAGACGTGACCTATGTAAAACCCGGCGACCACGTAATTACCTGTCTATCGGTTTTTTGCGGACATTGTCGCTACTGCACCACCGGACGTCCAAATCTATGTGAAGATAGAGAATCAACACAGCGCAAAGAGACAGATAAACCGCGCCTATCCCAGGATGGTCAAGCGTTCTTCCAATTTGCAAACCTCGCCTCTTATGCAGAACAGTTGCTGGTACACGAAAATGCAGTGTGCAAGGTGCGCGAAGACATGCCACTGGACAAAGCGGCCCTGATCGGATGTGGCGTAACAACCGGGGTTGGTGCCGCGCTCAATACCGCCAAAGTAGAGCCGGGCAGCACAGTAGCCGTTGTCGGATGTGGTGGCATTGGACTGAGTGCTGTTCAAGGTGCGCGAATAGGTGGCGCAGGGCGTATTATTGCAGTAGATACCATATCTTCCAAACTGCAACTGGCCCGAGAATTGGGCGCAACAGACCTGGTCAATGCCAACGATGGCGATCCCGTTGAGCAAATAATGGACCTGACCGGCGGAAAAGGCGTGGCCAACTCTTTTGAAGCCGTGGGATTAAAACAGACTGCGGAACAGTGTTTTTACATGCTCGAAGAAGGCGGCACCGCCACGATAATTGGCATGATTCCCGAAGGCGTTAAAATTGAGCTTACGGGACAAAACTTTTTGCGCGAGCGCAAAATTCAGGGATCGAGCATGGGATCCAATCGCTTTCGCGTAGATATGCCGCGGTATGTGGATATGTATCTCATGGGCAATCTCAAGCTCGACGAAATGATCTCACACAATATTTCTTTAGATGATATTGACGATGCGTTCAAGGCTCTGATCTCGGGCGGAGTCGCCCGGCAGATCATCATATTTGATGTTTGAGGGACACGCAATGAATACCGATCTAAACCGAATCCGCAGAGATGGCTGGACCGTAATAGAAGGCGTAATCCCCGAAAATGAGGTAGATGCCATACGCGACCACGTATGGCATTCGACCGGGATACACGGCAGAGCAAAGGCCGCAAAAGACGGCATCGGACACGTGCCGGGATTTATACGCTATGACCAGTCCCTTGCGCCCTATCTCGCAGACGCAAGATTGATGGCTATCCTCGAAGCACTTTTGGGTACCTTTGTCAAAGTGTCTTATGTCTCAGCAACCATCAACCGCCAGGACAATCCGCGGGGCAAGTGGCATGCAGACTGGCCGTTTAATCAGATCAACGCCTCACATGTGCTTGCACCTTATCCAGATGCGGTAATGCATATCACAACCTTGTGGATGTTATCTCCCTTTACCCATGAGAATGGCGGCACATTGATCGTGCCGGGCAGCCACCGATGGTCAAATAATCCAACTGGAAATATAGATGTGGATCCGCTCGAACCTTATTCAACCGAGATGAATGCAACGGGTCCGGCGGGAAGCGTCCTCGTGCTGGACAGTCGGATATGGCACGCAACCGCACCCAATCAATCGCAAGAGGACCGGGTATCCGTTGTCGTTCGCTATGCCCCGTGGTGGTTGAACACGCGCGTGTTGATGCCGGGGTCTGAAGAGCGCAAAATGATGGTGGATGAAACCGGCTTGACCGATAACGACCAGGAACCAGTACCCCGCCAGGTTTACGAGGAATTGCCAGAAAACGCAAAACCCCTGTTCCGACACTGGATAAGCGATTAAAAGGAAAAAGAATGAGCACAGTCACCGAACAACATATCCAACAGTATCGAGAAGAAGGATACTGCCATGTGGAAGGCTTAATCCCCACCGAACTCATGGCAAACGCCTGGTCGCGAGTAAGGGAAATAGTAGATCATCCGCCAGATTGGAAAAAGGGCAGATTTCAAGTTCTCAATCCCGAAATATATCGCGCTACTTCAGGGGAGCCAGTACCCAAGGGCATCCAACGTCCGGGCCTGGAAGAACAGGTATTTGCCACGGTCGCAGAACACGGCAATATGGCAAATGCAATGGCGAGAGTTTTGGGCGGCGATGTAGAACTCTTCACAGATCAGATAGGGGTTAAACACGGATGGATTGACACTGAGCAAGGTGGATGCAGTTATTTTCATCAGGATTCGTGGTACTGGAAAATCGATCCCGAATTGGGTTGCAACTGCTGGATCCCGATGCAAGAAGTGGGAAAAAATGCCATCGCATTATCGGTCATGCCGCGCAGCCATATCGGCTGGGAACTCGTACCACACGAATCTTATTACGACGACCCGCCGATGTTCAGAAAAACCAGTGTGAATGGCGACGAAACCCATGAACCTTTTAAGCGCCACCGCATCCCCCTGGATCAGATCGATTACTCCGATGAAGTCCTGGTCAAAATGAAACCGGGCGATGGCCTCTTCTTCACAAATTACACCTGGCATCGCAGCGAGCCAAATCGCACGGGTAACTCAATGGCATTTTACGCGATTGCATATCAGTTGAAAGACCCTGTATAAAAACAGGGACCTATCCCTCTCGCCACGGGGGCACAGTCCATGTATTGTGCCAATCCCACGCCCACACAACTTTTTTATCGGGCAATTCAACCTCGTACTGGACGCCAGCAGTGAAAGGCAAAATTTGGGTTCGGTCGCCAGCGTGTTCGCGGATACTCTCGATAAAAGCGTTCACATCCGTAACATCGGGAGGCCAATGTCCTTCGGGAACAGGATCGGTTTTGCGATCGGTTCGATAATGGGTTGGAATCAAAAATCGGGGCTGCACGAGATCGAGAAGACTTGAAAAAACAGGCCAGTTCTTCAGTCCCGTTTTCATGTGGATGATATAATCCACGCGGCCCTTTAAATTGCCCAGCGCTGGATAGGTCGCGTGGAGATCCCCTGTGTGATAGAACGAAATATCTTTCTCAATATATGTGATCAAGTAACCACAGGTGGGTAAATCGGGCCGCGCATTTTCACCACTTTCAACAGCTTCTACCTGCACAGCGCCCAGGTCGCACGAAAAAGGACCGGGAAAAGTGCGCGCGTCATCAATGCGATATTTGGGAAAGAGCACCTGGATTTTTTCCTCGGGTATATGCTTGCTAATGGGCAAATCCCGGGAAAAAGCCGCGTCGCCATAATTTTCGTCAACAGGTTCATTTGGCGTCATACAACCGATATTGACAAAGAGTTTTTTAAAGCGATCCCCCCGGCACAATTTCGTCAGGGTCTTGGGATGACAGTGATCAAAATGCTCGTGACTGATAAAAATGTAATCGTAGATGGGTTCGGCATCTTTTAGATTATCACCGAAAAGATACGGATCAATGGCGATATTGACATCCCCCGAAAGAATGTCAAAAGCACCACACCCCCACCATCTCAGATGTATATTGTCCATTGAAAACCTCCCATAGTGTAAGTTTGACCAATGGAGTTTAGTAGTTTATTGTTAATTAGCAAACTAAATTTAAATGCGAAAGGAAAAAACATGGCGCGTGTTGGGTTGATCGGTGTCGGAGATATGGGCAGCGGGATGGCTGCGAACATCTTGAAGAACGGACATGAGCTTGTCGTATATGATTTGCGCCCCGAACAATTGAAACCATTTGTCGAGCAGGGAGCTTATGCAGCCAAAAATGCAGGTGAAGTGGGCGAGCGCTCAGACTTTGTGTTCGTCATGGTCATGAACGGCGATCAAATTAAAGCAATCTTAAACAATGGCTTGTTGAACAGCATGAAACCAGGATCGACATTTATCTGTACCGCAACCATATTGCGGTCGGAATTGGTCGAAATCGCGCAATGCCTGGAAGAAAGAGATATTCGCATCATAGACGCCCCGGTAAGCGGTGGCGCACCCGGCGCAGCGGCTGGCACACTGACAATGATGGTAGCAGCACAGCGAGATATTTTTGAGGACGCGACAGAAGTTCTCAACGCAGTCGGAGAAAATATCTACCACGTCGGCGAAGAAATCGGAGCCGGACAAACCGTGAAAGCGTGTCTGGCTGTCTTGACAGGCGTAACCTATGCGGGCATCTTCGAAACCCTATCACTGGGCGTAAAAGCCGGTGTAAAAGCCGAAACCCTCTACGAAGTCATCAACACGAGTGTGGTCGGCAGCTTCTTATTTCGGGACACAACGCAAAACATCCTGGAACGAAATTTTGTCGGCCAAAGCCGCATTGGCACGATGTACAAAGACCTCGGAATCGCAAAAACACTGGGACGCGAATGTGGCGTGCCCCTGTTCACACTCTCATCGGCTGCGGAGTGGTTTCAAGCAGGCATCAGCGTAAACCCCGAAGAAGCGAACTGGGCCATCATCAAAATTTTTGAAAATATGCTGGATATTGAAGTAAAAAAGCGGTGAGGTATAAGGAGATTACTTGTGAAACTCGGTGTAATTACAGATGGAATCAGCAGGGATTTTGAACACGCGTTGAATGTCATGGCGGAATACGGACTGAGATATCCCGAACTCCAGTTTGTATGGGATCGAGAAGTGGGGGATCACGACGCCGGGCAAGTGGCGCGTATGAAGACACTACTCAATCAGCACGCCATGGAAGTCTCATGCATCTCGCGGCACAACTTTGGCGGCCTGCCCGTATTGCAGACCGAAATAGGAGATCCCGTATTTGAGGATCATGTATCGGGATTGCGGCGGTGTATTGAACTTGCAAAAACCCTCGGGACAAATATTGTCAGAATTATGAGTTGCAAAAAAGAAATGATCCTATTTGGGTACAACGGCGCAGAAGATTGGATTGTCACCGCTGGTGCATGGGATAAACTGGTGAAACTGATGGTTGTACCCGTCCAAATAGCCGAAGAAGAAGGTATGACACTCGTCGTTGAAACGGGCAATAATGCCATGATAACATCGGGCTTTCTGGCGCGAAAATTGATCGACGAATTGGGTAGCTCCCACCTCAAACTCCTGTGGGATATTCCCAACACAATGTACTGTACAGATATCCCCTTTCCCGATGCCTACAATGAAATTCGCGATTACATCGGCCATATCCACATTAAAGACGCAAAAGCCGATATATCGCGTGCGACCGTTGGATTCTATCCCCTGGGCGAAGGCGATGTGGGGCCCTACCTGGAACCCATTGCAAACGCGCTCAAACGCGATGGATATGCGGGCGCAATCTCTTACGAAAGCGTCTATCGCCCCAAAGGCGGCACCTTTGAAGACGGATTCAGGGCGAGCGTTGCGAAATTTGTGGAAATTTTCAGTTGAGGAGACCCACCATGGCAGATCCAATGCGGTTATTGAATGATGAAGAGGTACAGCGATTTATCGTGGATGGATGCATGACAGTCCACGCGGATTATCCGCCCTCATTCCACGCGAATATCTACGATCAGATCGAGACCGTCTTTGAAAAAGAGGGCAACCCCGGCAATAACATATTGCCCCGGATACCGCAGATCGGGCAGGTATTTGAACACCCCAACGTAAAAGGGGCACTGACCAGCTTACTGGGACCGGGATACATCTTGAACCCCCATCGACATTGTCACCTGAATCCCCCGGGGCGAAACGGACAGCAATGGCACAAAGACTGCTATGTCTATGATCACAATTTGCGACACCCGAAATTCTACTGGCTGCTCGCTTTTTATTTTCCACAGGACACAACTGAGGACATGGGACCTTCGGGTGTATTGCCCGGCATGCAAATCTATAAAACCATCAGCGATGTAGATCCCGCACAAACAAAAGAAAAAGCTCGCGCATTTTGTGGGCCTGCGGGCACTGTAGCACTAATTCACTTCGACTCCTGGCACCGCGCAACCGAGAATATAAGCACCAAAAAACGATACATGCTGAAATTCCAATTTGCCCGCACACAGGAACCGCAAAAACCCACATGGAATCATCAGAGCCGCGTGTGGTCCCCCGGCATTGAAGATCGGCATCCAGCCATATCAGAAGACGTATGGAACTGGATGTGTGGAAACACGCAAAAAGAACGCGAGACACCAGATAGCAATCTAAAAAATTCAATTCGCGTCCTGAAGAATGGACCGGAATGTGAACGACTGGACGCGGCGTATAAACTCGCTGAATTTGGCGCAGAAGCCGTACCTGAACTCATCGCCGCCATGCGAGAAGAAACACTCGCAACAATTGAGGAAACAGAAGCCAAAACACCGGACAATGCCCATGGAACAAATCCCACGAGCGGATGCGCGGCTCTATCCCTCGCATCCATCGGAAAACCCGCAGTCCCCGCCCTCACAAAAACATTATCAGACCATCACTGGTGGATACGAGCGGTTGCAGCCAATGTATTGGGACGTATGGGATCAAACGCGGTTGCATCTGCGCCCGCTTTAAGAACGGCGATGAAAGACAATCACTGGTGGGTGCGCCGCAATGCAATCGAAGCCCTGGGCGCAATCGGTAATTTCTCCTCAGATCTACGCTCTGATCTGACAGAAGCACTTGGCGATGAAGACTATCGCGTGCGCCGCAACGCAGCCCTCACCCTCGCAAAATTTGGGGAATCGGGCGATATTGCAGTTGAAGCACTGGCGACAATGCTCGAAGACGAAAATCGCTACAACCGCTTTTACGCCGCATATCTGCTAAAACAAATCGGCACACCTGCTGCACGGGATATATTGTTCCACACCCTATTCAATTCTCGCTGGTGTCCAATCACGACAAAAGACAATATGTACTGAACTGATCGCTTATTTTCAAAAAAATGATGCGAAAATTTTATTTTTCGTTACATTATGTATATAAGTAAGTAAAAACTTACTTGGAGCCAGATGCTTCAGTGCGGGCGGGCACTGCCCTACTTCCTATCCTCGTAGCGAAGTATTGAGTAATAAATACCAACCACCGGCTCCCAACACTATCCAGGAGCAAAATATGATCAGAGCGTGCTTGCTTGGGCTTATCTGTATAGCGATTTGCGCGCGACCGGCTGAAAGTGATGATACAGCCGGTATAGTAAAAGAAATCACGGGCGATCTCGCTTATGTATCTGGACTCAACGGAGCGGCATCCCTGGGCAGCCAATTGCAGATGGACAATGGGTCAACGCTTCAGGTCATCAAAAAACTCGACGACGACGTACTCGTAGCTCGCGTAGTCGAAGAAAACGGCTCACCCGTAAAGGTAGCGGATCGCATTCGCGTTGTCACCACGCAGACTTCTGACGATGCACCGCGCGCTGTTTACGCCACCCGCGTCGATAAAGGTCCCAAAATGGACGGACGTTTGGACGACCCTGCGTGGCAAAATGCAAAACCCATCGAGGGATTTGTCCAGCGCGACCCGGGCTACTGGGTACCGAGCACCGAACGCACAACAGCCCGTATCGTTTACGACCAGAGAAAAATCTATTTTGGATTTGAATGTTTTGATTCTGAGCCACACAAAATCGTGGCAAATAACATGCGGCGCGATTCGCAATTGTGGGGCGATGACAATGTACAAATTCTTCTGGACACTTATAACGACCGTCAGACCGGCGCATTCTTCTTCGTCAACTCCCTGGGCGCAAAGCGCGATCTGATCCTATCGCGGGAAGGCCGCACCTACAACGACGATTGGGATTGTATCTGGGAAGCCAAAGGCCACCGGGACGATAAAGGGTGGTCGGTTGAGGTGGCGATACCATTTGATCAACTGAGATTTAAGGACGAAGATGATGCGGTATGGGGCATTAACCTGGCGCGATTTATCGCCCGCAAAACCGAATCGACAGCACTGATGATCGGACAAAGATCGACATCACCAACGCAGCGCTATCGCACCACAGACCTCGCAGAACTCAGAGGACTAAAATCCTTAAAAACCCGCCGCGTATTTCAGATTAAACCCTATGTATTGCCCGGTGCTGTAAGAGATTTGCAGGCAGAAGACCCATCTGTACAAGAAACTTTTGAATCCGGTGTAGATCTGCGGTATGGCCTCACGCCCAACATGATACTGGACCTGTCTTACAATACCGATTTTGCCCAGGTTGAAGGAGATCAGGAGGAAGTAAACCTGACGCAATTCTCGCAATTCTTCCCCGAAAAGCGCGAATTCTTCCTGGAGGGATCCACCCTCTTTGATTTTGGCGAAGCCGCCACGAGACGCGGAGGGGACAGCCGCCCGCCCACGATCTTGTTTTACAGCCGCCGAATCGGCCTGGAATCGGGGGAACCCGTACCCATTCTCCTGGGCAGCAAACTGGCGGGCAAAGCCGGCAAGACGAGCATTGGTGCATTGAATGTATTGACGGATTCCAAAACGCTTCAGGATGATACATTTGTTCAACGCAGCAATTTCTCGGTCTTGCGCCTGAAACACGACGTGATGGCGCGGTCAAATATCGGTGCGATTGTTGTGAACAAACAAACCCCTATTCCTGGCTCAGGTTGGGACCAGTACAACCGCGCTGCCGGGCTTGATTTCAGTTTTTCGCCATCCAATGCCCTCAATTTTCAGGGATTTTACGCGAAAACCTGGGATTCTGCTGAAGATGCGCCGACAGGGGCCGCGGGATTTTTACAGGCCACCTATTCGGGGGGTATTTATTCCAGCACGCTAAAATACGTCGATATTGGAGAGCATTTTCTACCCAAAGCCGGATTTGTCAACCGCCGCGCTGGGTTGCAGAGGCTTCGGCGATACGAGGCACAATTCAGAGCGCGCATACCCGCCAACACGAATCTCATTCGCTATATATCCACGGGACCGAGGTTTCGGCTCTTTACAGATCCCAGTGACCCAATAAATAAAATCAAATTCTGGGATTTGCAGGTATCTACTTACACGCGGTTCAACGCTGGAGACTGGTATCGGGTAGAATTTGCGAGAACACACGACGTGGTCGAGCGCACGTTCAAGCCATCCAAAAAACGACCAGATATAATTATTCCACACGGCACATACAATTTTACGAAATTCAGAACCGGTCCCTATCCGAGTCGCTCGCGAAAAGTCCGCCCCGAATTCGACATTGAAATCGGCAACTATTACACGGGCAAGCGATATAAACTTTCACTCGAAAATACCTTCACGCCTTCTGGAAAACTTTCGCTTGAAACCGACTACGAAGTCAACTGGCTGCGCTTACCCCAGGGCAACTTCAATATTCAGATATTGAGCAACCGCTTGATCTATTCATTTTCCACGGACTTTTATGTCAAACTATTCGCCCAGTGGAATAATGACCGAGAACAGGCCAGCGTAAACGTATTGCTGAATTACCGCTTCCGCCCCGGCAGCGATATCTACTTTGTTTATGACCAGGGCTTTGACGTCACTTACGGCCATAACCTGGATGACCGGGATCCCCTGCGCGAATGGGGCGAAAGAAACCGGGCCGTTCTCATAAAAGTCTCATACATGCTGGGGATGTAACCCCTCTCCCATAGCCTAAACTAAAAAGACCGGACAAAGCGTCCGGTCTTTTTTTTACCCGCGACCAATATAAGGCATCTTGGTCGCCATAATCGTCATAAATTGAACATTTGCATCTAAGGGAAGGCTCGCCATATTGAGCACGGCTTGCGCGACGCCCCTGACATCCATCGTAGGCTCTACCAGAGTAGATCCATTGGCTTGCGGAACCCCTCTTTTCATGCGCTCGGTCATATCGGTCGCTGCATTGCCAATATCGATTTGCCCACAGGCGATATCGTATTTCCGCCCATCGAGCGAGGCGGATTTGGTCAAACCGGACACCGCGTGTTTGGTCGCCGTATAAGGCGCAGAATTTGGACGGGGGACATGCGCCGATATCGATCCATTATTAATGATCCTCCCGCCCCGGGGCGTCTGGTCTTTCATAATCTTAAATGCCTCCTGAGTACACAGAAAAACACCCGTTAAATTGGTATTGACGACCGTTTGCCATTGCTCAAAAGTCAAATCCTCGAGATTGACGCCGGGTGCGCCCACACCCGCATTGTTGAAAAGCACATCCAGGCGTCCAAATTTCTCTTTTGTCCGTGCAAAAAGATTTTCCACAGACGCTGGATCGCCAACATCTGTCGGCACAACAAGCGTTTTTGAATCATCTACACCCGCTTCACTTACCGTGGCTTTTAAGGGATCTTCCCGTCGTCCTGCCAGAGTCACAGAATATCCCGCATCCAAAAAGGCAAGCGTGGTATATTTCCCAATCCCGCTACCCGCGCCAGTGACAATTGCAACTTTGCTACTCATAGTCAAATCTCCTGATGGGTTGTGGTTTATGTCTGACGCATGATAACATACAGAACGCATAAGTCAAAAAATTTATATACAGCCAGACGCACGAGGATTTTAGCACCATTTCTCAAGTTCAGGCATCATGACTATTTTTATTTGGCAAATCTATGTCTCTCATGTTATCATGCCTTATAAGGGCTAATAAAAATGCTTAAACCCCCACAATAAGGAGGAAAACCATGCGCCTATTAATCCTTGCAACCCTATCCATCGGTCTTCTAACTCAGCCGCTTCAGGCCAGGATTGGGTCACAGTCAAGTGCCAACACAGACTTTGATGCGAGCGGCACAGTCGATTTTCCCGACTTCTTGCTCTTTGTCGGCAAATTCGGAGCACGTCAGGGCGATGAGAGGTATGAAGCCCGATTTGACCTGGATGGCGACGGCGAGGTCGCGTTTGGAGATTTTCTAATATTCGTCGGACAATTTGGCAAAGAAGTGCCTAAGGCTATGGAAAAGATATACTGGACAGACTCCGGCACGGGTGGCGACAACCCTCTACAGGATGATAAAATCCAGCGCGCCAACCTCGATGGCTCCAACGTTGAAACCCTCCTTACCTACGACAACGCGTTGCGAATTCCAAGGGGCATTGCACTGGATGTAGCCGCGGGAAAAATGTACTGGACGGACTCCGTCACAGATAGCATTCGGCGTGCCAACTTCGATGGTTCTGACATAGAACTGATCATAGATACCAGAACAATCGGTGGCCGGACCGGGAAGTGACTGGCCACCACCCCGCGTGGCATTGCTATGGATCTGGCAAGCGATCCCCCAAAGATGTACTGGATAGATGCGGGCAGGGCCAATGTCGATAATGGTAGAATCTGGCGCGCAAATCTCGACGGCTCCAGTCCCGAAGCCCTCGTCACCACTGGATTGGTTAATCCGCAGAGCATCGCCCTGGATGTGGCCGGAGGCAAAATGTACTGGACAGACTCCGGCACGGGTGCCCCCAACCCACTTCAGGACGATAAAATCCAGCGCGCCAACCTCGATGGCTCCAACGTCGAAACCCTCCTCACCTTCCAAAACTTCTTGCGGGTTCCAAGGGGCATTGCTCTGGATGTAGCTGCGGGAAAAATGTACTGGACAGACATCGTCAGAGATAGAATCCGGCGCGCAAATCTCGACGGCTCCGGCGCAGAAGATATCCTCAACACCAGAACATTCGGTGGACAGTCACTCGGCGGTCCGGCCACCGCTCCGCGCGATATTGCTCTGGACCTGACAAGCGATCCCCCAAAGATGTACTGGGTAGATGCTGGCACCGGTAACGTCAATGACGGTAAAATCTGGCGGGCCAACCTCGATGGCTCCAGTCCCGAAGCTCTCGTCACCTCTGGATTGGTTAACCCACATGGCATCGCTCTGATACTCGCGCCATAGTCTGTGAAACCCTCGGGTTCGTCCCGGTGCTGGGCGAACCCGTTTGCGGTCTCACTTTACTCCCTCCTCCTCGATACCCTCCCCTCCTCACAATGCATCCGCATTTTTTGGTTCTTGTTTGTCCAGACAAGACGCATTATTTTGCTGTTCCTGGAAAAGAACAATAATAACGTTATTTTTATGAAAGGATGGACAATGGCGATTCTGTTTGTCCGGACGGAAAATTTGGAACGGTCATGGCCGTATGTGCCTGAGGCACTGATGGCGCGGCTAAATGAATTAGACGAAGTGCGCATAGTACAGGTAGAACGCGGCGTACCACTTTCGGAATTGACGGATTTATCGCATATATCTGCCATCGCGCTATTCGGTGGACAGTTGACAGAAGCGTGTTTAGCACGCGCGCCCGAATTAAAAGCCGTGGGAGGGGTGCTGGATAATTGGGGCCATCGCTCTCTTCCAGTCGATGGCATGTTTGAACGCGATATCCCCATCATTGATGGCACGCGCGCGTGGGCGGCATCTGTCGCAGAAATCACGCTCGCCCTGACATTAAATGCCCTGCGCTTGATACCGCAATGGCACAAACGCATGGCATCGGGAGAACGCCTGTGGAATTTTGAATACGCGCAATTTTGCGACAATCCAGATTTTGTCAACGGCACATTGGGAACCAAAACCGTCGGCGTCATGGGGCTGGGACAAATCGGCGGACGGATGGCAATGTGGTGCAACGCACTCGGCTCGCGCGTACTCGGCTACGATCCATTTATTCCAAAATCGCAGTTAGATGAACTCGGCGTAGAAGGCGTGGAAATGGACACCCTCGTAGATGAATGCGAGATAGTCGTCGTCACCATACCGCCAACGCCATCTGCCAGAAAAATCCTATCGCGGGAACGCATTTATCGGTTGCGCAAAGGCAGCCTGGTCGTAATAACCACCCGCGCACATGCCGTCGATATGGATGCACTGCGCGAACGCATTATCGCCAACGAACTCGCCGGTGCATTTGACGTATATGACAACGAGCCGGTACCAACAGACGACTTATTGCGCAATCGGAACAATGTGGTACACACCCCCCACATTGCCGGACGCACGCGAGATGCGAACTTGCAAGTCGCCGAAGTAATCGGCGATGATTTCGAGCGAATCTTAAATGGCGAAGCACCCCAGGCTCGGCTCTCCAAAGAAGCGATAGACGTGCGGGGATCGCGCACAGATCTGCCAGCGATGCAGAATCAATAAACCCCTTACAGGAGGAAACATGAAACTCGGACTCAACTCAGTTCTTTTTGGCGCGTGGGACATGGAAACCGCTTTTAAGTACACAGCCATGGCCGGATACGACGGCATAGAAGTCGCGGCAATTAGTGGCATGAGCCAGCATCTCGTCCTCGACAACTGGCTTGAAACAGCCCGGGAAGCCCGACGTCTGGGACGTGAATACGGCCTCGAACTCCTCGCCATGGAACAACCCAGACAAGACCCTGAAATGATGGAAAAAGCATTTCAAGCTGCAAACGAAGCCGGTATCCCCGTCGTCAATTGCGGTCCGGGAGGAAAATCAGACGATGAAGAAACCTTCCAGCAAAGCATCGACTCCCTTGGCAACCTCGCCAACATGGCCGAAAAATACGGCGTAACCCTCTGCGTCAAAGCCCATGTGGGCGCAGCCATCTACAACACCCCAACCACCCTGCGGGTGATGGAAGCCATCTCATCTCCCGCATTTGGCATTGACATGGACCCCTCGCACATCCACCGCGCGAACGAAAATCCAGTAGAAGCCATCGCAGCCGTCGTCTCGCGCGTCAAACACGTCCACATCCGAGACTGCAAAGGCCGCGAACGCGGTCCAGGCGCCCCTGAAAACCAGGCCAATGGCCGCGGCGACATTGACCTCGTCGGTTATATCCGCATCCTGCACGAAAACGGTTACGACGGACCCGTCAACCTCGAAGTCATCGGCACAAGAGCACAGGGACAAAGCCTGGAACAATGTTGCATCATCGGCGCAGAAGCTCGCGGACACATGCAAGCATGCTTGCAAGCGTGCGGCGCGCGATAAACAGGAACCTATCATCCAACACAGAAAGATCTCTCACCATGCCCGATAAACCCAATATCCTCTGGATCTACGGCGAAGACCTCTATCCCAACCTCGCCTGCTATGGCACGCCAGCAGTGCAAACCCCCAACATCGACAAACTCGCATCGGAAGGCACGCTATTCACAAATGCGTTTGTCACCTGCCCGGTGTGTTCCCCGAGCAGATCGGCCATCATCACCGGCCGCTACCAAACCAGCTTTGGCGCGCACAATCACCGCAGCAAGCGCGACACCCCATTGCCCGAACACATTCGCCTCATCACCGACTACTTCCGCGATGCGGGATATTACACCTGCAACAGCCCGGGACCGCCCTTTGATAAACCCGGCAAAACCGACTTCAACTTCCAGCGCAAAGGCGTCTTTGACGGCATCGACTGGACCCAACGCGCCGAGGGCCAGCCCTTTTACGCCCAGAACAACATCACAGACACCCATCGCAACTTCACGCCCGACCCGCAAAATCCCGTCGATCCCGACGCCGTAGAGATCCCACCTTATTATCCCGATCATCCCCTCATCAGAAAAGACTGGGCAATGTATCTCGAAAGCGCTCAGGTCTTTGACCGCAAAGTCGGACAGGTGCTCCAGCGCCTCGAAGACGAAGGCGTCGCCGACAACACCATCGTCTTCCTCATCGCCGATCACGGACGCGCGCACATCCGCGACAAACAATTTCTGTACGACGGCGGCATCCGCATCCCCTGCATTGTGCGCTGGCCCGGGCACATCGACGCGGGCGTCGTAAGCGACGAACTCGTCAGCGGCATAGACCTCGCACCCACCGCGCTCTCGCTCGCGGGTTTAGACGTCCCCCCGGAAATGGAAGGCAACATCTTCCTCGGTCCCGATGCAAAATCCCGCAGCGAAATCTACTCAGCACGCGACCGCTGTGACGGCACAGTAGATCGCATCCGCTGTGTACGCACCAAAAATTACAAATACATACGCAACTACCACCCCGACCGCCCCTACATGCAATTCAACCGCTACAAATACCAGCAATACCCCCTCTGGACGCTCCTTCCCCTGCTCGACAAAGAGGGCAAACTCACCGAAGCACAGGCAAAATTCCTCGCGCCCTATCGCCCTTACGAAGAACTCTACGACCTGCAAGCCGACCCCCACGAAGTCGAAAACCTCGCAGAATCGCCAGACCATCAGAACGTGCTCAACGACCTTAGCGCACGCCTCGACAACTGGATCGAAACATACGGCGATCAGGGCGAAATCCCCGAAGATCCAGAGGTCATCGCGGCACAAGCAGAAGACATGTACGACAAACACCAAAGCGCAACGGACAGCCACCTATCGCCCGAAGAATACATAAAAGCCTGGGAACAGAAATTGCTGGGATAAGAGGTTGCTTATGTTCTCTTCCCCACAAGAATCCGTCATCCGGCGCATGACCCGCCTATCCCTTGAGCACAATGCCGTAAACCTCTCTCAAGGGATCACAGACGAACCCGTACTCTACGACCTCGCCTGGGCGGGCATCGCCGCCATTCTGGGCGGCTCAGATGAAGGTGCCGAGCAATTGCACGCGCTCGCCCTCCGCGATCTCCTCTCGCGTAACCCGGGCAACGATAACCGTTCACTCAAAGACCTCTGCGCCATCCTCCAACCCCAGCACGACCGCTACAACCAGTACTCCTTTCCCTACGGATTGCCCGAACTGCGAGAAGCCATCGCAGACTACACCCGGCGATTCTACGCCTTTCGCCCCAACCCCGAAACGCAAATCACCGTCACCGCAGGCGCGACCGAAGGACTATCCTCAACACTTCGCGCCCTGTGCAATCCCGGCGATGGCGTCATCGTCTTACAACCCTTTCACGAAATGTATCCCAACCAGGCCAGCCTTTTCGGGCTGCATTGCGAATATGTCACCCTGTGCGAAAAAAGCGATGGCTGGGCGCTCGACAAAGACGAATGGACCGCCGCGGCAAAACGCGCGCGCGCACTCATCCTCAACACGCCACACAATCCCACGGGCAAGGTATTCTCCGAATCAGAACTCGCCTTCATCGCAGCCCTCTGCTGCAAACACGACCTATTTTTAATCACCGACGAAATCTACGAACACATCCTCTACGGCGATTGCGTTCACATCTGCCCCGCAACACTCGCTGGCATGGCCAAGCGCACCATCATCGTCAACGCCATCACCAAAACCGCCAACGCCAGCGGTTGGCGCGTCGGCTGGGTCATATCGCCCGAACAACACACCCCGCAAATTCGCGCTGTTCACGACACCCTCGTCGTACAGGCCCCCACCCCCTTGCAAAAAGGCGCCGAGCACCTGTTGCGGTTGCCCGACGCCATCTTCAACAATATTCACAAACCATTCTTACAAAAACGGGATCTGCTCCTCAACGCACTCCAATCCACCGGATTCAAAATCACCCCACCCGACGGATCCTACTACCTCTTTGCCGATTACCGCTCTGTCCCCACCTTATGCGACATGAACGCAACCGACGCTGCCATGTACATGACCCGGGAAATTGGCGTCACTCCCGTACCCGGCGACAACTTCTACGCAACGGGCAACGAAGGCGACCGGTACCTGCGGTTTGCCTTCTGCCGCACCCTCGACAGCCTGAGCGAAGCAGCAGAACGGCTGAAAAAGCTGACCTGACTTTATCGCCGTTCGTATTCGAATGGGAACGTCACAGGTTCACCATCGTTTGCCCACGATCTCGCCATCGCCACGTCAATCTCCCGGTCCTTGCGACCGATGTAAGCCCCATATTCTGGCTCGGTATCGTTGCGAACGGCATTTGCGATACTCATCAATTCTGACGCAACGGTAATTTCGCCATCACTGAGCGGATAATTTTGCAACGGATTTTCCCACACCACCTCTGGCGTTGTATCCGCCACGAGTGCGGCGAGGGTCTCAAACCCATCGACATCGTTGGTTTTGCGGGCGACCGTGATCTTGCGCTGCTCATCGGCGGTATCGTTCAGAATGACCGCTTCATCGCGGAAGCACATCCCGCGCTCGGCGTAGAACTTCGTGCCGTTGAAACCCCGAAGCGGCGAACCGTAAGACAAACTGCTGAAATGGAATACCCCGACTGCGCCATCGGCAAATTCGATAACGCCTTGCTGCCAATCCTCTGAGTCGCGTGTCGGCTGACCTCGCCGCCAGACATGCTCCTGCACTGCGAAGCTCTTTCGCAAACCGAACACGCGCAGGGGTTCGTTATCAAACCCGACGTAACTGCGAATCAAGCCAATCCCGTGATACCCGTGTCCGCGAAACTCGTTATAGGCAACATTGATCTTGCCGAATACACCCGCCAGAATCATCTCGCGTTTAATCCGTTCCGATGGCACGCGATAATAGTTTTCGTTGACCTCAATCTTCGTCCCGTGCTGCTTTGCGGACTCGATCATCTCATCCGCCCAGCCGAGGTCTGTGTCAATCGGCGTCTCGGTGCAGTAACTCACGCCATGTTCAGAGCACAACAGCCCCGGGATATGATTATTGCTCGGGGTAATAACGATGGAGCAAATATCTGGCTTCTCTTTTTCCAGCATCTCAGCGGTATCTGTATATGCAGCAACGTTATACTTTGCGCCCTGCGCCTTGACAGAATCTTCGCTTACATCGCAAACAGCGACCAGTTCAAGGTCGTCCTTCAACTTGGCAATGAGCGGAAGGTACACGCCTGTACCGCGATTCCCCGTGCCGATATGTGCAATTTTGAGCTTGTCCATTGATATGCCTCCAATTGAAGAAAGCTGACATAGTATGCCCTTCAGCCTCGCCTCTCACGCCTCACAAAGCATCTTAAACAACGCATCCGCAATAATAAAGTGCCCTGTTCGATTGGGATGCACAGGCTCTGGACAAAAAGTTTCTGAACCTCTATATTCCAAATGCGCCTGGAAAAGATCGTGCAACCGCAACAGCTTTGTTCCGTACTTCTCGCTCATCTTCTCCACAATGCCGATATACTCCGGAATCAACGCCATAACCTCGCTCTGAAACGTCTGCCCGGATGTATCCGTCGAAATATAAAACGGCGTAATCAGCACAATTGGACACCCAATCTCCCGTTGTGTCGTATCCAAAATCGCATCGTATAATTCTTCAAAGCGCGCGGGCGGAACCGCATCCTCCGCCTGTCGCAAAACGCTGTGCAAATCGTTGATCCCGATCTTAATCGACAACTTATCCGGCGCGTGGTCAATCACGTCTTCTCGCCAGCGCTCGTGCAAATGCGTCACGCGATTGCCGCCAATTCCCCTATTGATATACGCGATCTTTCTCTCGGGAAACTGCGCCGTCACAATCTCTGTAAACGCCCGCACATACCCACTGCCCAGCGGTGCCTCAGCCGCCCGCCGACCACAATCCGTAATACTATCGCCAATAAACAACATCGTCTCGCCATCTTGAACCCAAAAATCGGACATACTATTCTCCTTGTAAGCGGGTAGCTATCAGCGGTCAGCAGTCAGCGGTCAGCCCGCCCATTCAACCCCCAATCTCCAACCGGAATATCATATGAAACAATGGTTCATCTACATCTTCATCGCAACCTGTCTCTCAACGCGCGGAATCGCCCTTGCCGAACCCGTCACCGTATATGCCGCAGCCAGCTTGACGAGTGCTCTGCAAGATCTCTCCAAAACCGTAGAAAAACAGGGCATACCGTTGCGAATGTCTTTTGCCAGTTCTTCGATCCTCGCCAAACAGATAGCCCTGGGTGCGCCTGCGGATATATATTTCTCAGCTAATGTAAAATGGATGGATTTTTTGGCAACGGAAAAATTGCTCGAACCCAATACCCGAATCAACCTGCTGGGCAACGCCCTCGTAATCATCTCCCCCAAAAATGAAAAATTCGATGTTGCGCCCCATGCGGACTTTGACTTCCCCGGCGCATTCCATGGACAATTAGCCCTGGGCGACCCATCTCACGTGCCTGCGGGTATCTACACTGTAGAAGCCCTGAAAAAATTGGGCTGGTGGACATTGCTCAAAAACCGCATCGCCCCGGCAATGGACGTACGCGGCGCACTCACACTGGTCGCCCGCGGAGAATGTGCAGCCGGCATTGTCTATGCCACAGACGCGAAGATTAGCGATGGCATCGCGGTAATTGCCACACTCCCCGATTCCCTATTGCACACACCCATTGTCTATCCCATCGCCATCGTAAAAGGACGACACAAACAAACAGTCGAAGCCGCCATGCACTTCTTTCAATCAGACACAGCGGCTGTGGTCTTTCAGCGGTATGGATTCCGAGTGTTGGATTCAGGAAATAAAAAATAAATCTTTTTTTATTGATATAACCTTGAATATTGAGTAATCTATTCAGGCTGGAGGTCATTAATGCCAAGGGTCAGCAACATACAGGGACCATATCGATTTTTCTTTTATAGCTTTGACTGCCATGAACCTCGGCATGTGCATGTGAGACGAGACAGAAGAACATGCAAATATTGGCTCGAACCCATTGCATTATGTAAAAATTACGGCTTTTCTCCTCATGAACTGAATGAAATTCGGCGGTTGATCCAATCGAACTACGTGATAATTTTGGAGGCATGGCGTGAACACTGTGAATAATACTGAACCTCGTATCAAAACCATTGAGATCACTGAGGAATTGATCATCGCGGATTTGGTGGATGGTCGAATAATCAGTGTACCGCTCGTTTGGTCCTGGCGACTTGCAGACGCAACGCCTACTCAGCGTGAAAACTATGAATTTATCGGCGATGGTCAGGGCGTTCATTGGCCGGATATTGATGAAGACATCAGTGCAGAAGGCATGTTAATGGGTGTACCCGCACGGCCCACTAAACAGCGTGTGTAAAGTGCGGGATAATATCTCTACTCCCAAAGGAGTCCAAGCGCCACTGAAATTCCCGAAGTGAAAGGATACTTATGTTTTACCCTCAGCAAGTCTGCTCGCACAGTGGCTTGCAGACCGATATGTGCGTTACTGGGCAATAGAAATGCCATACCGGCAGAGTAGCGGGAACCTATTTCTGGAGCGCAGTCCCACAAGTAGTTACAGGGACTGTCGCTATTGAAATAGTTGTTTATCAATGCTATACCCACTGCAAAATCCGCGAGCATGACAACACGCGGGCTACGCTTAACGACACGTTGGTGAACCAGCAACAGCGATAATGACTTATATGTTTTGCCATCTCTGGGCTGAGGGGGAAAGCCATTGGGATTTATTGGTAATATCTGCACAACTTGACGCGTATATTTCAGTCCAAATCGCGAAGATCTCTCGCCCGAAATCATACGACCAAAATAAAAAGATAAAGACCAGGGTAGTCCTTCTTGTGCTTTCTGTCTGCGATCAAGGTAGGAAGTATATCCTGAGAAGATGTTTCGGGAGGATGTATTGATTCCCTGATTCCAGCCGACTTCAAACATTAGCCCAGTTTCACGCCTGTTCACTTTCCTTACAGAAAGTGAATCGGTCGTCTCTTTAAGCCTGTCTATTTCACGGTACGACTCTGCAAGGATCAGCTTTTGAATGCGCTCGAAAGTTATCTGTTCCTTCCAAAAACCGCGTCCAATGGTCAAACTCTCCTGATCAACGGCTTTAATATATCCTTCTACAGTATCCAGTTTCTCCCACTTCCCTGAGACTTGATCCCGCTTACCCGTCCCATAGATAACTTCGGCATAGGCACCGACTTCAACATTGCTACTGTCAATTTTCCCGGCTTTAAGGACTACCCCTGCCAACAGTGCCTGTGGCAGGAACACGCTTAGCACCAAAACGATTGTAGCTATTCGTGCCATGAGTTCTCCCTTCCGAATCAGTGAACCACGCCCTAAAAATTGAACACAACACTGAGAATATGCACTCGGGGATCCTCAATACGATAATTGAAGGACCTGCGCGCGTAATCCACCTTAACACCTCGACCACCTGTGGTCTTAAACTGCAAGCCACCTCCCCAGGTAATGGGATTTGCAGAACTCCAGGATCCTCTGGATCTCCGTCCTCCTCGCAACGATACACCCAGAGAGTAGCCCGCTGCCTGGTACAAATACGTATATTCCATGCCCATATTCAGTTCAACAGCCTCGTCAAAATTAATCTCTGTATTCACATCCAGAACCAGGTCCAGCGTATGTGGCAAGGGCCTCATTCCCGTCAGCGAAACCACATCAATGAGCACCCCCAGGCGGATAATCTCCTGAAGCTCCAATTCCTCCGGCTTGCCTAACCCACCTGTACTCAAGTTATGCACGCTCAACGCCATCACCAAATTCTGAAGCCCCACGGAATACGCGCCCACATCAAAAACAAAAAAATTGTGAACATATTTTTGAGTTGTGTCTGGATATTCATTAAATAAGCCATCTTGAACATATTTGAAATAATCGTGATGCACCAGCTTGGCGGTGGTTCCCGCTGCAACCCGGCGAGTAATGTTAAACGCATAAGCCCCGGAAATAGCATATTCGCTATCATTCTCATCGTTATTATCGAAAGTCACCGCAGAAAGCCCGAATGTCCCCTTGCCTGGCACATTTGTTGAAACGCCAGCTATGTAATTCCTGGAACCACTAATCCAATCTACGTACGTAAAATACGCCTCTCGACCTTCCATAAAAGCCAGTCCTGCCGAATTGTACAGAATGGCCTTCCCACTCCCAATCAACCCCACGCCAGCCTCACTCAAAGCTGCGGTGCGGCCATTGTTAGGAAGAAACAAAACAAGGGACCCCGTTGATCTGATAAGCGTCCGGGCGTCCCCCCCGCTTGCCATTAGCCATATATACAGTGTGCATAGCCCAATTAGAATACATCGTCTCATGATCAAATATTCTCTTGATTGAAGCATCCTGAAACAATCCTAAAACTCTAAAAGCGGTCCAATAGCTGCCGACATCCCCGAAATAAAAGGATCTGGGAAATACCCTACCAACCAGCCTTTTCGCACACTGGCTTGCAGACTGACGCGCGAATGAACAGGCATCAGAAAAGCAATCCCCACAGACCCGCATGGAAAGTTTTTCGGAGATTCTAACTGCTCCCCTCCGCTATTGTAAGAAGAGCTTTGATACGATATACCGCCCGCAACATCTACCAGCACGACACTTCGTTTGCTCTTATGAACGACGCGTTGATAGACCAACAAAATCGAGACCAGCCGAAATGTGAAACCAGATATATGCCGATCTCTATGTCGCCTAAAATCTTCTTCCAGCACCAAAGGGAATCTTTGTAAGAGTTCTTGTTCGGGAAATTTCGGGAATATCTGTACTGTCTGATAGGTCCCTCTTAGTCCAAGTCGCCCCTGTCTCTCGCCTGAGAAAATAGGATTGATATAAAGAGATGCGGACAAGGGCAGTCCTTTGTTGGTTTTATAACCACTGCTATAGAAGTCCAGAAATTCTGTTCTAATACCCCAAAAATAGCCAGCTTCAAACATCAGACCTGTCCTAAACCTGGTTTCCATTCTCACAGAAAGCGAATCCATTGGCTGGCTGAGTTTGTCTATCCCGCGGTTATCGTCTAAAATTGTTATCTTTTGAACGCGGGCCAAAGCGATCTGCTCTTCCAAAAACCGTTCGCCAACAATCAAATACTCCGCATCAACGGCTTTGACATATCCTTTTACTTTCTTTACACCTTCCCACTCTCCTGATACTGGATCGCCCTTCCCATAGATAACCTCGACAAAATCACCGACTTCAACCGTGCTGCTATCAATCTCACCGACTTCTAAAACAATCTCCGTCTGCAATGTCCGTGATCCGAAAGGCGAGTCAATCCCTTTGACGCTATCCATCTCGTGATCAGTGTCTGGAATCGTCAGCATTTGAATGCGCTCTAATAGAATCTCCTTCTTCCAAAACCGCTCGCCAATAGTCAAAGTTTCCGAATCAATAGCTTTGATATATCCTTTTACTGTATCCAGTTTCTCCCACTCTCCTGACACCGGGTCCCGCTCTCCCTTCCCGTAAATGACCTCGACATAGGCACCGGGTTTAACCGTGCTGCTATCAACCTCACCAGCTTCAAAGACCACCCCTGCCAACGAGGTCTCTGACATACACATGCACAAAACCAAAACGATTGTAGCTATTCGTGCCATGAGTCCCCCTTTCCGAATCAGTGATCCACACTCTAAAAATCAAAAGCAACACTGAGAATATGCACCCGTTCATAAAAAAAAGATTCAAAGGACTTGCTTGTGTAATCCACCTTCAAACCTATACCCTGGGTCTTAAACAACACGCCAATGCCCAGGGTGTTGGGATCTATGATGCTCCCGGGCCTTTTTTTTCGTCCTGCTCGCAGCGAAAATCCCAACATATCGCCTATAGCGGTCTGGTACGTATATGTATATTCAAATCCTATATCTGTGTAGAAACCATCCTCAGAATCATTTGGATTATTCACATCTACGACCAGATCCAGAGTATGAGGCAAGAGATCGAAATTCATCAGCGCAATCAAATCGAGAAGCACACCCAGCCGCACATTCTTCGGAAGTCCCCAACGCTCTGGCTCACCTAACCCGCTCGTGCTCAAGTTCTCCACGCCCATCGCGATCACCGTGTTCCGAAATCCTGTGGCAAAATACGTGCCCAAATCAAAGGCAAAGACATTTTGCGTACGCTCTGGAAAGCTCTGATGAATCAACTTGAGGGTGGTCCCCAATGCAATCCGGTCAGTGATCAGGCCTCCATAAGCCCCAGAAATAGCATACTCGCTGATTTCTAGCGTGGTATTCTCGGACTCGATAGGACCGGTATCGTGATTCTCAACAGAAAGTCCCAATGTCCCTATACGCGGCACATTTGCTGAAATGCCAGCCACATAATACTTGATACTACTAATCCAATCTACATACGTAAAATACGCTTCCCGACCTTCCATAAAAGCCAGTCCCGCTGGATTGTACAAAATAGCCTGTCCACTCCCGATCAACCCTACCCCAGCCTCACCCAGAGCTACCGTGCGGGCATTGTTGGGATACTGCAAAAAAGTGAACCCCGTCCCCGTTACCCCATCGGACTCCTGGGCCAATCCCTCGCCTGCTATCAACCCAATCCATAGCCCAATTAGCGTATATTGTCTCATGGTCAAGCCTTACCTTTCCCAATTGAACTGGTGGTATTTATCATGCAACAATCCTTAAAATTCTAAAATCGGTCCAATAGCCAATGATATTCCCGACTTAAAAGGCGTGATGGATGCGTTCGGCTTTGGCTTGTATAAATTTGCTCGCATCGAGGCCTGTACACCAATACTCCGATAGATAGGCAATATAAATGCAAGCCCAGAAGAGATATGCGTACTGGACGCGGGAAAACAAATCCCGTCGCAGTACCTGAAGTCGTCATTTGTGAGCGACTTACCCATCGCAATCTCCGCCACTACCATACCTGCTGTGCTTCTTAGAACCACAAATTGATAGTTCAGCAGCAGCGATGACATCCAGAGGCGAGAGTGTTTGGGAAAGGGACCTCTTGCATCTGCTTCTACGACTTGGCGAATATATTTTATTCCCAGTCGCCAACGCCTCTCACCCGTAAGAAAACGGCCAAAATAACAGGATACAGACCACGGCTGTCTCGTTTGTGTGTCGAAGCCCGCGGCATACGCCCCTCCTCCGGGGTTAGATATCCAGTAAACATCATAGGGATAGACGCCTCCATTCCAGCCAATTTCAATATTCAATCCCACACCGCGCCTGCTCTTTATTCTTGAATCTTTTTGCCCTTGAATATCTCGTTGGTGTTTTGCAACAGCGAGTGTATCGATGTCACTGTATGCTATTTTCCAGTTCTTCCAAAAACTTTCCCTACTCTGGATTACAATACGATCTGAGTCCTTGCCGACAATCTTTCCAATGGCAGTTCCCCTATCTCCGCCTGATGTATAAACGACCTGAGCATACCATCCCGTCGCGACCATTGACGTGTCAATCTCTCCGCGTGCCATAATCGCAACGGCCTTCTGATCAAAACGTTGTATAGCGGTCTGCGCTGTCTGTAACACTGACTTTTTGATTTCGCGAGCAACTTTTAAAATCGTCAGCCTTTGAACGCGCTCCAAAGCGATCTCCTTCTTCCAAAACTGTTCCCCTATAATCAACCGCTCTGCATCAACGGCTTGAATATATCCCCTTGCCGTATCCAGTCTCTCCCACTCCCCTGACACTGGATCTCGTTCTCCTCTCCCATAGACAATCTCGACATAGGAACCAGGCTTAACCGCGCTGCTGTCAATCTCACTGGCCTCAAAAACTACCCCTGCCAGCAGTGTCTCTGGCATACATACGCTTAACATCCAAACGATTGCTGTCATTCGTACCATAATTTCCGCCTATTGAAATAAGTGAATGCAGCCGTTAGCTCGAGAAGGAATAAGTCTCTGAATTAAAAATTAAACGTCAGTGCGGCGCGAAGCCCTTTTGAGGATGTGCCTGCATGCCGCGGCCAAGCAGGCAGGGGTGCAAGACTCAAGTTGAGGCGTTGCGGCGGCACCTCGACCCATTTGTCGGATTTTGTCATTGCGCCAATGAGGGTAGAGAGAATACATATAGGTATAGATATGCCCATCCCAACAAGTGCTAATCCTATTCCGTCCCAAGATTCAGGATTGTCTGCAGACATATATGCAGCCAAATAAATCGCAGACCCAACACCGAGGCCGATAGCCATTCCTTTGCCGGTATTTCTATTGCCTTTGATAGGTACTTCCAAATTGGAGATTGAAGAAACAGGCACCGGATAAAAGCTATGTCCTCGTTGGATGATGAGCGTGTCTTGAGCCATGTTAATGAGTTTGCCAACTATCCACTTTTTTGAGACTGAAGGAGCCTGCACACGCACCCTGACATCGTATTTCGCACCGCTCTTTTGATAGCGTTCTATGCTGCGCCAATTTTTGGCAACAAGGAGCGTATCAATATTGTGGTATGCTATTTTCCTGACCTTCAACAACCCTTCTCTAATCAAGATATGACTTGAATCTCTATCGGCACTATATACAGTTGCGGTTTCTTTTACCCCGTTTGACGTATAGACGACGTGGATATACCTTCCTTTCGTAATTTTTGAGTGGTCAATCTGCCCGCGAGCCATGACCGTGACGGTCTGACTGAGTTTCTGTATAGCCTGCTCTGTATCGATTCCCTCCTGTTTTCTCATATCTCGCATAAATCGGTCCACCTCATTTATCTGCTTTATTGGTGTGGTTGACTCGTCGCTCATGATCACTGACAGCACTTTGTCATAAGCAATGGTCTCCTTGCCGAAAATTGCTCTGCTACGAATCTGAAATGTGGGCTCGTCAATCGCATCAATCCATCCTTTTGCCAATTTCTGTTTGCCTTTGCTATCGTAATATGTGACTGCAACGTAGGCATCTTGGACCAACGTACTGGCATTAACCTCTGTGCCTTGCAGATATGTAGCTGCGTGTGCGAGTGTGGGCATCATCGCATTGAGCAGGATTGCTGTAGTGACCAGGATGGCGATGGCTCGAATGACGTTGTGCTGAGGTGAGCTAACGCCCAATTGGCTTAAATGACATTGTGTTCTGCGTGAGCCATACTTCGTGTGCATATACATGAGATTCTCCTATTTTGTATTTGATATAACCTTAAATATTGAGTAATCTAATTCAGGCTGGAGGTCGTAATGCCAATCGAACTACGTGATAATTTTGGAGCCAATTAAAACCGCAACGTAGCCACCGCCAACAAATTGCCTTCGCGGTCGGGTGCGAGACCCACAGAAAAATAGCTCGCTTCGGGCGGTCTGCGCGACAACTCAGAGCCGATTACTGCACCAATAATTGGAAAAATTACAACGGCCTTCGCCGCTAAACCAACATCAACAGGGATCAGTCCCATACCTGCGCTGGCTCCTATAAAAGAGCCCACAAACGAACTCGCAAACTGATCATAAGGATCCACCATGCTCACACCGACCGCCACGCCGATTGCATAGCCGGCCACCAAACCTATGGCCTTCTTGCTATAACTGTCCCCTGTATCGGAACCCAGGCGTGCTAAAGGGATGCCTACCACAAACCCACCAGCCATCTTTATGGCTATCCGACGGCTGGGATCCATCATCCCTATGAGGTGTGTGATACCTGAAGCAGGCGTTACAATAGGAGTAGGTTTTGCAATGACTGTGACAAGGCTTATGACGTTGTCGTAGGCGATGACTGTCCTATTTCTAATGTCTCTGCGACCAATGGTAAACGTGCTGTCGCCAATCTCATCAATCCATCCCTTCACAACTTTCTGCTCACCGCTGCGGTCGCTATAGGTGACATGTACATAAGCATCTCGAACAAGCGTATTGGCATTGACACGTGACCCATGCAAGAGTATGGCGGCGTGTGCGAGGGTGGGGACTATCGCGTTGATCAAAAGGGCTATGGTGATAAAAACGATTGGTTTCACGATGTTCTCCTTTAACATTGTCAATTTGATGACATGACTTTACCAAAAGCATTGGCAAAAATCAGAAAATCACCAATACCAATCACGCCATCCCCATCCAGATCAAACTGCGCGTCATACCCCTCATCGCCCTCACTAAACCCAAACTGCTCTACAAAAAGCAAAAAATCGCCAATACCAACAATCCCATCGCCATTGAAATCGGGCGTTGGCGTCTTGTCAAACAAGACCTCAACACCTCTGTTCTGAAGGGCTGGAATATGGGTGTTGATGGCTGGTGCACTCAGCGGATTATCCACAAGATTCAACCAGGTCAGATTGGTTGCAGACTCAAGCCCTACCAACTCGCGAATATTGCGATTGCTCGCATCCAGAGTAGTCAAACTCGCTATATCCGTCACCGTAATGGGTGCAAAACGCGACTTACCCAGCGCATCCCGAATCACCGCGTGAAGATTGGCATCGGGCATATAGACCACAGGCGTGATATACTCCGACACATCCCATAGCAGAGCCGTGCCATCACGAGAGCCTGACGCGAGCGTAGTGCCATAAGGCAAGAACGCAACAGAATAGACCCCTTCCCTATGCCCTTCGAAAGTGGCGATATTTTGTCTTGTCGAAACATCCCAAAGCTTGATTGTTCTATCATAAGATCCAGAGACAAGTATTGTACCATCGGGCGAAAATGACGTAGAAGGAAC